>CAYMWG010000381.1:0-2771 GCA_964393765.1 uncultured Phycisphaeraceae bacterium | reverse complement strand
CCCTCACAGCGCCGATCGCCTCCCCGCACTTGCCCCCTCATTGCATTGGGCGATGGTGTAACGGCAGCACGGCAGATTTTGGTTCTGCCTGTCCAGGTTCGAATCCTGGTCGCCCAGTTTCGGCTCCGCCGCTTTCCGCGGCGGTGAAGGTGGTGGAGGCGGGAACCGTCGGCGCTCGGACGCAAACTCAACCGCCATGACCGCTCCCCCTTTCAATCCCCCCCCGCCTTCGGGCCAACGTCCATCCGGCCGCGCGCCTGGCGCGATCATTCTGGCCGCGGGCCTGGGCAAGCGGATGAACTCCGATCTTCCCAAAGTGCTGCACCCTGTCGGCGGCCTGCCGATGGTGTGCGCGGTGGTCGATGCCTGCCGCGAGGCGGGCTGCAAGCGGATCGTGCTTGTCGTCGGCCACAAGCAGGAACTCGTGCGCGCGGTGTTCGAGGGCCAGGAGGACATCGAGTTCGCCGTGCAAGACAAGCAACTGGGCACCGGTCACGCCACAAAGTGTGCTGAGGGCCTCTTCGCAATCGAGAAGCGTGAGGCCAGCAACCCAGTTTTCGTTCTCGCCGGGGACGGGCCGCTGATCCGCGCGGGCACTCTGGGCGCGATGCTCGACAGGCACACGGCCTCGGGCGCGCTGGCGACGCTCGCGAGCAGCGTCATCGACGACCCCACCGGCTACGGCCGGATCGTCCGCGATTCCAATGGCAACTTCAACGCGATCGTCGAGCACAAGGACTGCACGCCCGCGCAACTCGCGATCCGCGAGGTCTACCCGAGTTACGCGGTGTTCGATGTCCAGTCGCTGTTCGCCGAACTCGCGTCGCTCCGGCCCAACGCCCGCAGCGGCGAGTACTTCATCACCGATGTCCCCGCGACTCTGCTCGCCAAGGCGAAGCGCGTCGAGGTCATCCCCGCCGTCCCCGCCGAGGATGTCCTGAGCATCAATACGCCCGAGCAACTCGCCGAGGTGGACCGCATCTACCGCTCGCGCTCTGATGAGCGGGCCGGCATGGCCAGGGCCGCCAGGAGTACACTCGCTTGAGCAAGTCCGACGCCAACACGCTCAAGATCTTCGCCGGGCGCAACAGCAAGGGCCTGGCGACGGGCATCTGCCAGCACCTCGACCTGCCGCTGGGCGCTGCCCGCACCGAGGCCTTCCCCGATGGCGAACTCATCGTCAAACTCGATGAGGATGTGCGCGGACGCGACTGCTTCGTTGTTCTCTCCACCGGCGCGCCCGTCAACGACAACCTGATGGAACTGCTGGTCTTCATCGACTGTCTGCGCCGCGCCTCGGCCAGGCGCATCACCGTCGTCACGCCCTACTTCGGCTACGCGCGACAGGATCGCAAGGATGAGGGTCGCGTCCCCATCACCGCCAAACTCGTCGCCAATCTCATCACCGCGGCGGGCGCGGAACGTGTCCTGGCGATGGACCTCCACGCCGCGCAGATCCAGGGGTTCTTCGATATCCCCGTCGATCACATGTCCGCCACGCCCGTCTTCAGCAAATACCTGCTCGCCAACCGCGAGCAGATGCCCGACCTCTGCCTCCTCAGC
Organism: uncultured Phycisphaeraceae bacterium; assembly: GCA_964393765.1. Lineage (GTDB taxonomy): Bacteria > Planctomycetota > Phycisphaerae > Phycisphaerales > UBA1924 > JAHBXL01. The sequence continues at coordinate 1,208 of CAYMWG010000381.1, read as the reverse complement.
CCCGATGTCGGCAACGTCAAGGTCGCCGAGGCCTTCGCCAATATCCTCGGGGGCGAGCTCGCCATCATCTTCAAGCGCCGCGTTTCCGGCAGCGAGGTCGTCTCCGACAACATTATCGGCAACGTGAAGGGCAAAACCGTCCTCATGTTCGACGACATGATCTCAACCGGCGGCACCGTCTGTGAGGCCGCCAACCTGGTCATGAAGATGGGGGCCCGCGAGGTCATCGCCGCCGCCACGCACGGCGTCTTCGCTGGCAAGGCCGTTGAAAAGCTCGCCGCCGCGCCCATCAGCAAAATCATCTGCACCAACACGATCCCCCTTGGCCCCCGGCTCGACCCGATCCGCCACAAGCTCGTCGAGCTCTGCGTCGGCGACCTGCTGGGCGACGCCATCTTCAACATCCATCACAACCTCTCCATCTCCGCGCTGTTCCGAAACGACGCGGGTGTGAAGCGCTAAACCGTCCCGTTTGTTTTCACCTGAACTTCAAGCCCGTCAGTACGAGCGAATAGCCAGTACGAGTAAATAGCCAGTACGAGTGAATAGTTAGTAAGGAAACCCTATGAAAGATCGCATTCCCACGTTGAAAGTCACCGCTCGCGACAGGGTCGGCACGCGCTACGCAGCCCGCGCCCGCGCCGCCGGCCACCTCCCCGGCGTCATCTACGGTCACAAGGCCAACCCCGTCTCGGTGAACCTTGAGAGCGAGATCGCCATCAAGTTCTTCGAGGCCGGCGAGAAGGTCTTCAAGCTCGACTTCCCCGGCACCACGAACACCGACGAGAACCAGATGGTGCTCCTCAAAGAGCTCCAGTTCAACTACCTCGGCGACGGCATCATCCACGCCGACTTCGCCCGCGTCGACCTCAACGAGCGCGTCAAGACCAAGGTCCACGTCGAACTCATCGGCGAGCCCAAGGGCCTCAAGAGCGCCGGCGCCATCCTCATGCACCCGACCAACGAAATCGAAATCGAGTGCCGCGTCGCCGACCTCCCCGACAGCGTCCAGGTCGATATCTCCGAACTCGATCTCGACGAGTCCATCACGGCCGACAAGGTCAAGCTGCCCTCGGCCGACATGAAGCTCATCACCGATCCGCACGCCATCGTCGCGCAAATCGTTGAGCAGAAGGAAGAGGTCGTTGCCGAAGCCGCCACCGTCGCCACCGAAGGCGCCGCCGGCCCCGAAGTCATCGGCGAGAAGG
>CAYMWG010000380.1:0-2775 GCA_964393765.1 uncultured Phycisphaeraceae bacterium | reverse complement strand
GCATGGTGGCCCGCGAGAGGGCGATGGCGTCGGGCACCGAGCGCAGGTCGCCGCGAATAAGGGTGATGTCGGAAGCCTCGATGGCCACGTCGGTCCCAGTGCCCATCGCCAGGCCGATGTCGGCTTGTGCGAGGGCGGGAGCGTCGTTGATGCCGTCACCGACCATGCCCACGACGAATCCCTGAGACTGGAGTTTCTTGACGTGGTCGGCCTTGTTCCCCGGTAGCACCTCGGCGAAGACCATGTCAGGCGCGATGCCCACTTCCTTCGCTACGGCCGCGGCGGTCTTGGCATTGTCGCCGGTGATCATCGCCACGCGCAGGCCCATCTTCTGCATCTGTTCGATCGCCGCTTTGGACTCGGGCTTCACGCGGTCGGCGACGGCGATCAGCCCCGCGGGCTTGCCGTCGATCGCGGCGTACATCGGCGTCTTGCCCGCCGCGGCGAGTTTCTCGGCAAGGGAATCCAGCGCCGTGGTATCGATTCCGCGGTCGGCCAGGAGCGCCCGCTTGCCGACCAGGACCGCGCGTCCGTCCACCGTCGCGTCGATGCCGTGGCCCACCACGGCCTTGAACGCGCTGGGGTCCATGAGCGTAAGGCCACGTGACTTGGCTCCTTCCACGATCGCGGCGGCGAGCGGGTGTTCGCTCCGCCGTTCGGCGGATGCGGCGAGCCGCACGAGGTCCGCCTCGGCGATGCCCGGGAGCGCCCGCACGTCCGTCAACGCGGGCTTGCCCTGCGTGATGGTGCCAGTTTTGTCGAGGATGATGGCCGTGAGTTTGTGGGCCGTCTCGAGCGCTTCGCCGCCCTTGATGAGGATGCCGTGCTCGGCCCCGCGCCCGGTGCCGACCATGATCGCCGTGGGGGTGGCGAGCCCCAGCGCGCACGGGCACGCGATGATGAGGACCGAGACGAACGTGAGCAACGCCATGCTCAGCCGTGTGTCGACTGGGGCGACGAAATACCAGACGACGAACGTGACGAGCGCGATGCCCAGCACCACGGGCGTGAAGTAGCCGCTGATGGTGTCCGCCAGACGGGCGATGGGGGCCTTGTTGCCTTGCGCCTCCTGAACGAGGCGGACGATCTGCTGGAGCGCGGTGTCTTTGCCGACTTTCGTGGCGCGGAAGGTCAGAGCGCCGGTCGTGTTGATGGTGGCCCCGAAGACCGCATCGCCGGGCTTCTTCTCAACAGGGACGCTCTCGCCCGTCAGCATCGACTCATCGATGGCGGAATCGCCACTCTCGACGTTGCCGTCCACCGGAATCTTCTCGCCCGGGCGGACGATGACCGCGTCACCAACGATGACCTGCTCAACGGGGATGTCCAGTTCCTGCCCAGCGCGCACCACACGGGCCGTCTTGGCTTGCAGTCCGATCAGCCGCCGGATCGCGGCGCTGGTGTTGCCCGTCGCGCGGGCCTCGAAGAGTTTGCCGAGCAGCACGAGGACGATGATGACCGCCGCGGCCTCGTAGTAGACGGGCACCATCGTCATGCCGCTCCCGGTGTGCGCCGCCTCTCCACCTTGGGCCGCCGCGAAGAACTTCGGCCAGATGGTGGCCGCGATCGAGTACAGGAAAGCCGTGCCGGTGCCCAGCGCCACGAGCGAATCCATGTTGGCTCGGAAGTGCTTGAGCCCCATCCACGCCATGCGGTAGAACTGCCAGCCGCACCACACAACGACCGGCGTGGTGAGGGCGAGTTGGAGCCAGTTGATCCACGGCTGATTCAGGAACGCGATCTTCCCGTGCGACATCGCGATCATCAGCACCGGCACCGACAACACTGCGCCAACGATGACCTTGCGGAGCAGCACCGCCTGCTCGTCGGCATTGACGTGCATATGGGCTGAGTGATCCTCCCCAACTTCACCTTTGCCCATCGCATGTCCGGCGGGCATCGCCGCGTGCTCCGTCGCGGTCATTCCCGGCATCGCGTTGCCGTGCCCGGCGTGATTTCCCGAGGTCGACTCGGGGACGACCGCGTCGTACCCGGTCCCCTTCACCACTTCCACCAACTTTTCCGGCGAGGTTGCGGCGGCGTTGTACCGCACGGTCGCGGTCTTGGTGGCGAAGTTCACGCTCGCCTTCGACACGCCCGGTGCCTTGCCCAGCACCTTCTCGATGGTGTTGGCGCACGAGGCGCACGTCATGCCCCTGAGCGGCAGGTCCACGCGTTCGTCCGGAACGGCGACCGCGGGGACGCTCGATCCCGGCAGCGTGGTCGTGCCTCGGGGCAAAGTCATATCCGCATCGTGCTGGTGTTCGTGGTTCATCGCTGTCCTTTCCGATCCATCGGCGACTCAATACCGCGTTGCGGAGTTCGTCTGCGCACTCCGCGGCTCTCCGGGCGTGGTCGTCCTTCCTCTGTCTTTGAGCATCGCTCCCGCGATGAGCGAGCCGACCACGGTCGCGCCCACGATCAGAGGCACGAATCGCCTCCACCCAGTCGTGCGAGGCTTGTGGTCATGGCATTCGCAGTTGCAACTCATGGTTCACCTCGACTCCGAGTTGTCCGATGCGGGAGTGCGGTGCCGGCGGCGTCCGTGTCTCCTCGCGCGGGCGATGGATGGTCACTCGTCACGTTCACGCTACTTCTTCTTCTCCGCCAGCAGCGCCTTCATCTCCGCGATCTCCCGCTCCTGCGACGAGACGATCTCGTCGCACAGTTTCTTGACGCGGGGGTCGGTGATGGCCGACTCCGTGGCCATCTGAATCGCGGCCGAGTGGTGCGGGATCATCGCCCGCAGGAACTGGCGGTCGCCCACGCCCGCCT
>CAYMWG010000379.1:0-2790 GCA_964393765.1 uncultured Phycisphaeraceae bacterium | reverse complement strand
CGAGGTTGCCTTCGATGGCCAGCCCGAGGATCGTGCCGCTCGTCGGAAGGGAGATGTCGCCTTGGAAGTCGCCCAGGACGGTCGAGTATTCGATCGACTCCTGACTGCTGTGATCAACAAGCTCGAAGCCGCCCATCACCGAGCCGCCAATTGAAACTACGTTCGTGACCTGGCCACCGATTCGATTTACGCGGATCGTACCGACATCCCCCGTCGTGCGTAGCGTATAGCGCGACAAGTGATGTGCTCGTCAACCTGTCGATCGCCTCCACCTCGGCTATGGAAGACGCGCTTGTACTTCCATGAATGTGAATGATGGTCGTGTTACTGCCGGTCGCATTGACGTTCACGTTGCGAATTCGGGTGTTCGACCCACCCGCAACTGTGAAAGTCGTCGGGCTTGCCGAGTGGGAAGTCTGCAGGGCTACGTCGTAGCGGCCATCCACAAGTAGCGTGACCGACGATGCCGCGTTGGTGCCCGGCGAGATTGTGACCGTGGGCTGTTGTGCCTGCATGGCCGGGCAGAACATTCCAACTGCAAGCGTGAAGATTATGAGAGTCCGCATTTTCTTCTCCTGGGGCAAATCAATGCCGACAGGAAGAGTACCGGAAATGCGGCCGGAGCGGGAACAGCCGACGCCAGGCGAAAGCCAATTCCCCCAAAGTTAGGCGGTGGCGCGCCAAGATAAGCGTCGATTCGATCAAACAGGAACCACAGTTCGTCAAAATCATTGGTACCCCTCGCGTATCGTCCGCCTGGTTCACCACTGCCCGTCCATTCCCCCGCGCTCCCGCTCCCGTCCAGCAGTCCCCACGGGCTGGAGATGTGCGGGTACGCGCCGACGGGCACATGCCATGATGCGTCGAAGTCGGGTGGGAATGGAATGCCGGCGCTGGTCTCCCCCCCGTCCTCGGGATAGCCCGGTACGGCGGGCGTGTCGTGCCCGATCGGGTGTGCCCAGTACCCCTCCTGCCCGTCCCCGTGGCGATTCGGATCGTAATACATCCCCTTGGTCCACTCATCAAGTGTCGGGAGCCAGAAGCGCGCGCCCGGCGCGGGAGTGAACTGGTCGTTCCAGGTTCCATCCGGGTTGCGGGTGAAGGTCGCCGTATCGTACACGCCGGTCTCGAAGGCCCATTGCTCGGGCGACTTGCCGTTGTGCAGCCAGTTGGCGTACCGCGCTGCGAAGTGCCAACTCGTGCCCGTGGCGAGGTTCGCGGCCTCGGGGTCCATGGTGAACTGCCAGGGCTGCCCGTTGTGCCCGCTCCCGGGGACGGGCGCGATCCACTGGCCCGTCAGAACCGACGCGAACGACCCGTACGAGGAGTTCACAGACGGACCCGGATAGCGCGGCGCGAACGCCTGCACGAACTCGAACCACTGTGAGGCCGTCACTTCCGTGCGGGCCATTCGGTACTCATGCGCCACAGCGCCCAAGTGCAGACCGCCGGGGTAGAGCCCCTCGTTGAACAACTCGGGCGCTTCCTGCGCGTTCGCCGCGCGGTTGCCGGGTGAGCCAATGGTGGACCACTGAAAGTCGTAGTCCGGCACGCCTTGTGCGAAGGCCGCTCCGGGCGACACCGACGTCGCTAATGCTGCAGCGAGCACGAACGCCTGGATAGGTTTTCGAGCAAAAGGCTTCATGTGCTACTCCATTCGCCCGGTTATCGGACAGGTTCCGTGCGCAGGAAGACGTTTGGCGACGCAAGAAACTTGCCTGCCGAACGGATGATTGGGGAACTCGGCGGGTGCGCCGACTCATCGCGTGCGCTGTGCGCACCTGCCCCGCTTCGCCATACGCTCCCCGGCATGACCGGTCCCCTCCGCGGATATGCCCGTGGGCGTTCGATGCTGCTGGTGGTGGCCGCGCCCGCCGAGGCGCGGGCCGTCCGCGCTGGCTTGGTGGGGGGCCTGGGCCTCCCGCAGAAGCAACCGCTCGCCCACCCGTCACCCAACTGGTACTGGCCACTCTCGGCGCTGGGCGCGGACATCGACCTGCTGGAAACGGGAGTGGGAAAGGCGAATGCCGCCGCGGCGGTGGCCAAGCGCCTCGACCCATCGCGGCACGCGCTGGTTCTCAACCTCGGCATCGCGGGCTCGCTCCCCGGACCCGATCGGCCCTCGCTGGGCGACAGCATCCTGGCGACAACTTCCCTGTACGCGGATGAGGGCGTGCTGACCCCGGCCGGTTTTCAGAGCATCGTGGAGATGGGGTTCCCGCCGGGACCGCTTGCCGGGCTGGCGGTGCCGGGGACGCCGGACCTGCTGACGGCGTTGCGCCCGCTCGCCGCGCGAGCCGGACCGATCGCCACCGTGTCAACATGCTCCGGCACCGATGCGCTCGCGCATGAGGTTGCCCGCCGCACCGGGGCCATCGCCGAGGGTATGGAAGGCGCGGCCATCGCGCACACCCTTGCGCGGCTGTCACCGACGATTGCGTTCGCCGAGTTCCGCGTGATCAGCAACACCACCGGCGACCGCAGCGAGCAGCAGTGGGACATCCGTGCCGCGTTCGATCGACTCTCGGCGCTGGTCGCGCTGCTCATATGATTATTGGACGATGCAGGCAGGACCCGGCACGGCGCGACGGCCACCTTTGGTCAGCGCGGAGGGTCGTAGGGTCTGGTGGGGCTGGGCCGTCCGATCCCCGGGCGTCATGCCCGACCGCAACAACCCATCTCAACAGGCCAGCCGTGCGGGTCGATCCTCGACGGTCGGAATGCACGCGTCCGTTCCCGCCGCGGCGGGCATGGCGATCCGTGCATCCCGCGGAGGCATGGTCCTATGGC
>CAYMWG010000378.1:0-2791 GCA_964393765.1 uncultured Phycisphaeraceae bacterium | reverse complement strand
CCGGGCATGTACATCGGCGGGACGGACATCCGCGCGCTCCACCACCTGGTGTACGAGACCGTGGACAACTCGATCGACGAGGCGATGGCCGGCTTTGCGGACACCGTCGCGGTCACGGTCCTGCCCGACGGCTCGTGCGAGGTCGTGGACAACGGACGCGGCATCCCGGTCGGGGCCAAGCGCCACGAGAACCCGCAGTACGACGGCAAGCCCGCCGTCGAGATCGTGATGACCGTGCTGCACGCGGGCGGCAAGTTCGGCGAGGAGGGCAGCGCGTACAAGGTCTCCGGCGGCCTGCACGGCGTCGGCGTGTCGTGCGTCAACGCGCTGTCCGAGTGGCTGGAGTGCGAGGTTTACCGCGACGGCAAGATCTACACCATCGGTTTCACCCGCGGCAAGACCACGCACCCGCTGAGTGTCGTCGGCGAGATCCCCGCGAACGCGGCGTTCAAGACCGGCACCAAAGTCTCGTTCATGCCCGACTGCGAGGTCTTCCCCGACACCACGTTCGATTTCGGCATCCTGTCCAATCGCCTGCGCGAGTTGAGTTACCTGAACCCCGGCGTGAGCATCCGCCTGCGGGACGAGCGCGTCGGCCCGGACGGCAAGGTGCGGAGCGAGACGTACAAGGCGACCAACGGGTTGCTGGAGTATGTCCAGTTCATGATGACGGGGAAGACGGCCGTGGCCACGCCGGTCTACTTGATCAAGAGCGACGCGGCGACGCTGTACTCCTGCGAGGTGGCGATGCAGTACCACGACGGGTATAACGAGACGCTGCTGACCTTCGCGAACAACATCAACAACACCGATGGCGGCACGCACGGGCAGGGCTTCAAGGTCGCGCTCACACGCGCGCTGAACAACTACGCCCGCAAGGTCGGCATCCTGAAGGAGAAGGACCCGGTCCCGACGGGCGAGGACCTGCGCGAGGGGCTGGTGGCGATCGTCAGCGTGAAACTGCCCAACCCGACCTTCAACAACCAGCCCAAGGAAAAACTCCTCAACCCGGAGATCGAGGGCTTTGTGTCGACGGTCGTCGCCGAGGCGCTGGAGGCGTGGCTTCAGGAGCATCCCGGCGAGGCGAAGAAACTGATCCTCAAGGGCATCAACGCCGCTCAGGCGCGCGAGGCGGCCCGCAAGGCGCGGGAACTCACCCGGCGCAAGTCCGCGCTCGAGTCGGGCTCGATGCCCGCCAAACTGCGCGACTGCAAGACCAAGGACATCGCCCGCTCGGAGATCTTCATCGTCGAGGGTGATTCGGCGGGCGGGTCGGCGACGCAGGGGCGCGATGTCGAGACGCAGGCGATCCTGCCGCTCAAGGGCAAGATCCTCAACGTCGAGAAGGCGCGCATCGACAAGGTGCTGGCCTTCGAGGAGATCCGGGTGCTGATCTCGGCGCTCCGCTGCGGCATCGGCGAGGAGTTCGACGCCGCGAAACTCCGGTACGGGCGCGTGATCATCATGACCGATGCCGATGTGGACGGCTCGCACATCCGCACGCTGTTGCTGACGTTCTTCTTCCGGCAGATGCCCGAACTCATCCGCCGCGGCAAGGTGTACATCGCGCAGCCGCCGCTCTACCAACTCGCGTGGGGCACGGGCAAGGCCCGCAAGACGCAGTATGTGCTCAACAACGGCAAACTCGACGACATGCTCACCGAGGTGGGGCTGCAACGCGCGACGCTGGTGGTCCGCAAGACCGAGGCCGGCGACAGCCCGGAGGACCTGCCGGTGGTGCTCATCGACCCGAGGTCGCACCAGCCGGTGATCGAACGGCGCATCGAGACGGACGAACTGACGCGCGTCGTCCGCGTCCTGCGGAGGCTTGCCGAACTTGTGGAGGTCGCGGAGCGCCGCGGCGTGAAGTTCCCCGACCTGCTCGCGGCCCGCAGTGCCGACCCATCCGGTGCAAGCAGGCTGCCGACGCACCGCCTGACGTGGATCGGCGGCGAGGCGTGGGCGTGGTCGGAGGCGGACGGGCGGCGCATCGCCGAGGAGAACGACCTGCAACTCCTGGAACTCGATGCCGTGGAGGCAGTGCCGGAGGCGTCACCGACGGAGCAGGGCGAAGCGGCTGTCGCGCCGGTTGCGCCGGTTGCGCCGGTGGTCCGGCGCGCGGCAGCGCAACTCCGCGAACTCCACGAGAACCGCGAACTGGAGCGCATCTTCGAGCAGTTGGCCGCGAATCGCCTGTCAATCAACGACTACGCGCTCACGCAGGAGGAGTCCGTCACGGGCGAGAAACTGCCGGCGCGCTACGCGTGGGAAGTCGGGGACAAATCAGCAAATGAGCAGATAGGCAAAGCAGCAAACGAGGAGCCGGAGGCCGACGCGCCGGGCGAGGCCGATGCGAACGCCAGGCCCGCAGCGCGACTTTCCCGTTTCATCGAGGCCCCGAACATCCCCGCGATCCTCGCATCGCTGCACGAGGTTGGCCGGCGGGGCCTCGAAATCAAGCGATTCAAGGGCCTTGGCGAGATGGACGCCGAGCAACTCTGGGACACGACGATGGACTCATCCAAGCGCACGCTGATGCGGGTGACGTGGGACGGCGCGCGGGAGGCCGAGGTCCTGTTCACGACGCTCATGGGTGAGAACGTCGAGGAACGCCGGCGGTTCATCGAAGAGCACGCGCTGGAAGTCAAGAACCTGGACGTGTGAGTGGTGAAGCGTGCGAGTGACTTCGCTGTGCAAAGGGGCTTCGCCCCCTTGCGACCCCCAAAGGCGGATGCCGCCGAGAGTACCCACACCGAGATCGAAGCGATCTCGGTGGCACGCGGCAGGGTCA
>CAYMWG010000377.1:0-2812 GCA_964393765.1 uncultured Phycisphaeraceae bacterium | reverse complement strand
CCCCCATCCCCCCTGCGGCTCCGACGCTTGGGCCAATGCCCGCGGGCAGAAAGATGTCGATGATCCCGCCGCGGACGGCGAAGTCGCCCGGCTCATCGATGGCGTCCTGGCGGGAGTACCCGGCATCGACGAGCCACTTGATCAGTTTGGAGAGTTCGACGCGCTGGGCGCGCCGGAGAGTTGTCGAGAGTGTTGAGAGCGCGGCGGGCACGGGCACTGGCTGCATGAGCGCCTGGATCGGCGCGACAAGGGCCTGCGGGGGTGAATCGGGGAGCGCGCGGAGGAGGCCGAGTCGCTCGGCGAAGAGGTCGAGGCTGGCCTGGCTCTCGCCGGGGAGGACTTCGAGCGCGGGAAACCGGGCCGCGGCGAGGCCCGCGCCGAGCAACTCATCGAGCGTCTCGTCGGCCTCATCGAGGTGGGCGACGACGAGCAGCACGGGGCGCGCGAGCGTGCGGGAGACCGCGCCGGCGAGGAACGCAGTGCTCGATCCTTGCGATCCGCGCGCGACAGCGCGACGGCCCCTGGCGATGTGGGCGCAGAGCGCCTTCACGGCGGGATCGGCGGCGATGTGGGCGATGAGGTCCATCGGAAAGTTCGAGATGCGCACGAGCGGGCCGACGAACGGACAAATGCGCCGGTCGCGGCGGGTGAAAAGGCAGAATGGCGGCGGATGTTATGCGGCTGGACATTTCAATCCCGTGCCACCGACCGTGGCTCGGCCCGGTCGGTGCGCTCGGTTCGTCCCCGCACCGACGGCTCAATGCAGACGGTCGATGCGCGGGAACGGACCCGCCCGGCCAATAACGCCCTACTCGACCTTGACCTTGTCGCGCAGCCTCTCGATGGTCCGCGGGCCGATGCCGCTGACGCGGTCGAGGTCGTTGAGAGAACGGAAGCGGCCGCGGGAATCGCGATCGGCAATGATTCGTTGGGCCAGCGCGGGCCCGATGCCCGGGAGAAGTTCAAGTTCGGGTGCCGTCGCGGTGTTCAGGTCGATCAGTCGGGTGAGGGAGACGGACGTTGCCGGCAGCGGCGCGGCGGGGGAGGCCGCGGTCTGCATGGGACTTGGCGGGGGAACATCGGGTTCTGATGCGGACAGCGGAGCACCGGTGTTTGCGCCCGCGGGCGGTCGCGTGAGCATCGACCATGCGAGGCCCGCGACGCTCGCACTGCCGAGGACGATCACCGCGACGAGTTTCGCGGGGCCGCGGGTCCAGTCTGGCTGAGGGGAGTTGGGCACGGTTTGAACCGGAAGTGAATGGATCAGACGGCGGGCCGCTCACACGAGCGAACCGAGCTGCGGCGTGCCGGTCAGCGTCAGCGGCGAGGACTTGGCGCGGATCGCCTGCCGGATCTCGGCAAGACGCCAGAGCGCGGGGCGAGCGTTCCCCTCACGGTCGATCAGCGCGTGGTTGTGTGTCTCGAAGTCGTTGCCGCCCGGACGCATAGGCGGCTCGTACAACTCGTCCCAGCAGATGCTGTGGACGTAAGGCTTGCTGGCGGCGATTCCCATCACCTGCGTCATCCACGCGGCCTGGGCTTCCGGCGACCACGGCGCGCGCCAGTGACCCGGCTCCATCAACGAGCCGACCTCCGGGTCGGTGCCGGGGGCGGGCGCTGCGGGCACGCATGCGGCGCCGATGCTCAGCGGCTTGTCGAGCGCGGCGAAGCGGTCGAGCAACGCCGAGAAGGCCATGAGGTCGCGAGTGCTTCGTCCCGGCTCGGGCTGGCCCATCTCGATGCGGAGCGAGAACAGGTCCGGGTTGACGCCGGCCTGCCCGATCATCTCGGCGTACATCATCGGCGGTACTGCGCGCGGGCTGTACGCGTAGTACTCGCCCCAGGGCTGGTCGATCTGCACCTGGATCTTTGCGCCGGGCTGGAGTTTGCGGACGACCATCACCATGAGGCGCGTGAGGTCCATGATCTGCTCGAGCGAGAACGTGAAGTTCGAGTTCACATGCAGGCCCGAGCATACGGTCCAGGTGCCGATGGTGCGGCGGTAGCGGGTCACGATGTTTTTGACGTGCTCATAGACGAGTTCGCGCAGGGTCTCGTAGTCGTGCTCCCAGATGTAGAGCCACTCGGGCACGCTGCCGCGGCGGAAATCGACGATCGGCCCGCCGACGAGCGGGACCTTGGCGGTGCGCACGGCCCACTCGATCCACTTGTCGGTCTTGGCGAAGAGGTACTTGCCCTCGGTCGGTTCCATCTCGACCCATCGCATCGGGAGCGTGATGAAGTCGCACGCCAGAGCCGCGGCCTTGGCGAGTTGGGGCGTGAACTGCTCGGGGCTGACGACCGCGCCGACCTGCGCGGGCGAGGGCAGGATCACACCGACGCTTCCGATGAGGGCGTTGCGGCTCGCGGCGGCCTCGTGGTCGGTCAGCGCGTTGGCGGGTGTGCCGATCTTCGCGGCGGCCGCTGCGAGTTCGCCGCTGGTCCGCTTGGCAAACTGCATCCGCGCCTGGTGGAGCGTGATGGCCTCGCTGGCCTCGACGGCGAGCGAGAGCGCGCGGCGTGCCAGGCGGTCGGTGGCGACGGAGTAGGGGTTGGCCTCGCCTTGATGTCCGACATCGGTGGCGTGCGCCACCAGCGCCTCGGTGAATGCCAGACGAGCGGACTCGAAGAGTTGCATCCGAGGGTCGTCGGCCGGGAGGTCAAAGAGCGCCCAGTCCTCGAGTTTGTTGAGCACGAGCATGAGCCGATGGCGGGCCAGTTCCAGACTCAGGAGGTAGGGCCTCTCGCGCTCGGGGAGCAGGCAGGTCTGGAGGGTGATGACGCTGCCACCAACCCCCCCCAAGCCCCCAAC
>CAYMWG010000376.1:0-2820 GCA_964393765.1 uncultured Phycisphaeraceae bacterium | reverse complement strand
TGCACGACAGCGCGCACACGTTCGAGTAGTTCAGGTGCCGGTTGATGTTGTAGTAGCCGACGCCGCCCCCCCCCGGGCCCGGCGCGCCGTGCAGCCGGTTCCGCACCATCGCCGCGAGTTCGCACACCGTCCAGATGTCCGGCGTGCAGTACAGCAGGTCGCCATCTTCGAGTGTCAGCCGCTCAGCCTGCTCGACCTTCTCACGGATGGCGTCCAGTCGCCGGTCTCGCCCGCCCGCCAGCCCGCCAGCGCCTATCCCTCTCGCCGCGCGCAATCCGCCCTTTCGCGCGCCGCTCGCGGCCGCCTTTGAGCCACCCAGCCCTGTGGTCGCGATTGTCGCCATCCGCTCAACACCCTTCATGCCGCCGCCCACCGGACCATAGACCACACCTGCCGTCACCCCAGCACCAACCGCCGGCACGACATACCTGGTTTTCATCCATTCCTGAAAACTGTGGAATCTTAGGCTCGCCCCTCCTCCAAATCGAACCCCGTGCAGATCCGCGTGCATCTGCATCGATCCGCGGCTTCTCCCTCCTCGCCTTCTCCGCTCTGCTCCGCGCTCTCTGAGGCCTCCGAGTTCAATCCGGTCCCCCTCCAACTACACTCGCCCCCATGCCACCGCCTCGCCGGCTGCCCTTCGCCCTCCCGTCCGCCCACTTCATGGCCTTCTCCCCGCTCGACGCATGGGTGCGCGTGCTGAGCCGCGCACGCGCCACCATCTCCCCCCGCTACTGGCTCCGACTCGCGTGGTGCCTGTTCACATCCGCCATCGCCACCCTCGCCACCCTTCCGGAACGCGTGCTTCTCGCGCCGATCCTCGCCGCGGCGTACCGCTCCCGGCTCACCAGCCGCAACGCCATGCCAACCGTGATCATCCTCGGCTACTACCGATCCGGCACCACGCATCTGCACTACCTGCTGTCGTGCGACCCGCGCTTCGTCACGCCCAAGTGGTACCAGGTCCTTGCACCCACCGGCTTCTTCTTCTCGTGGGAGGCGCTCCGCTGGCTGATGACGCCGTTCATCGCCGGCACGCGCCCGCAGGACGATGTCGCCATCGGCCCCGAGTGGCCCGCCGAGGACGACTTCGCGGTGAGCAACTCGTGCGGCGCAAGCACCATGCCGGGGCGCATGTTGCTGCCCCGCGCGTGGGACCAGTTTGCGCCGCTCAACGACATCCAGAACGCGCCCGAGGCGGATCGTGCCGCGTTCGACAAATCCCTGTGGTCGTTCTGCTGGAAGATCACGCGCCTCGCCCCCTCGCGCGCCCTGCTGCTGAAAACTCCCGCACACACCGCGCGCATCGCGGAACTCACGCGACTCTTCGGGCCCACAACTCGCTACATCCACCTCTCGCGCGATGCAACCGCCGTTCTCCGCTCCAACATTGCCATGCACGCGCGCTTTGAGCCCTACTTCCTCCAGGACCATCCCGGCGACGGCATCATCCGTGAGCGCATCATCGCCGAGTACGATGCCACCGAGCGTGCCTTCCTGCGCGATGCCGCAGCGCTCCAGCCCGGGACGCTCACACGCATCCGCTATCAGGACCTCCTCTCCGACCCGCTGTGCGAGGTGCGGCGCGCGTACTCCGAACTCGGCCTCGACCTCACGCCCGAAGCCGAACAGCGATTCACCGCCTACCTCCACAGCGTCGCCGACTACCGCGCGGCCTCCGACAAGCCCATTGCCGCAAACACGCCGCGCGATTCTCTCTCCGCGTCGTCGATACCACCTCAACTCGCATGGATGCACGACGCCTTCGGGCACGACCGCCCCGCGCTCCCGAGGGTGTCGCTCCCCGCCGCTCGGCTGCCAACGCACACCCACGCACCGGGCGTCGGCGCCGTCGCGCCTGTCATGGTCGCCGTCGTCGTCGGCGCGTGCTGGGTTGCGCTCGCATCAATCTTCCGCGACCGCTTCGATTGGCTCATCTGGCCCGCCGGAATCGCCATCGGCCTGAGCACGATCCGCGCGGCAGGCGCGGGGAACTGGAAACTCGGCCTCTGGGCCGCGGCCGTCACACTCAGCACCCACTTCGCCGTCGCCTACCCCGCTACCTACCTGTCCAACAACGACTACTGGAAGCGCGACCCGGTCGCCTGGCGCGACATCGCCGACTCGACGCGCGACGGCCTGCTCGCGATCAACAACCTCGTGTGGATCGTTCTGGGAGTGGGCACCGCCTACCGCTTCGCTTCGCGGAAGCATGTTCGGCCGCCTGGAATGTAGAGCGTCGCGCGCGTGGGTCGCAGCCTCCCCCGTCCCCGAGGGGGACGTGTCACGCGAAGCGTGACGGAGGGGGCATAAACAAGTTCACTCCGCTGTGGCCCGCTGCAATCTGTCAGTGATCGCCTCCCACAGCGCCGCGTCCGCACCACCTACACCCGCCGGCAGCCGCTCGATCAGCATCCTTTCCGCGCCCATAGCGTCCGCCTCGCGCAGCCGCGCGTACAGCACCGCCGCGTACGCCTCGGCGGTCTCGGGCATTGCCAGAACGATATGCGGGGCCGGTGCGTGCAGGTCGCTGCGTGCCACCACCACCGCCCGCGAGCCGCCATCCTCTCGCAGCACGCGGGGCCAATCCTCCAGCCCGAACAGCCGCGCCGGGGTGCCAGGCGCATAGTGGCGTGCAAGCATCCCCGGCGAGTCGAGCGCCGCACCAGCGGCTCCGCGCGAACCCTCCCCAGGATGCCCCATCGGTACGTGCATCTCTACACGCATACCCAGCACCGCCTCGATATCCGCCGCGCTCACAAGCCCCGGCCTCAACACCCGCGGCGGATATCGAGGCGGTGCTGGGTATGCGTGTAGAGA
>CAYMWG010000375.1:0-2826 GCA_964393765.1 uncultured Phycisphaeraceae bacterium | reverse complement strand
CTAGTACTCCAGCATCGGGAAGCGCTCGTATTCGTAGTTCAGAATATGGAACGCCTCAATCCACCATTGCCCATCTGTTGGATCTTTGTAGCACAGCAGGCGTACCGGGTATCTGTCCCCGCGCTCGTACTCAGCAACAACAGCGACGGACGCGACGTCCAAGGCACCACGTTCACGAACAATGTCCCATGCCGAGCCGGCGGGAGAACTCCACCAACGACGGTGTCCGCCGCCAGCAAGGCCATGCCACTGATCCGAGGTCATTTCTCCGGCAGCCAAAGGCCAGTCCGCGGGCGATTCCCGGGTGAGTTGGCCGAAGTTGATCGACAAGCCGATCCGCGCCGCCGCCAAGCCCGTGATGCGGTGGCTGCGGTCTCGAAGATCCAAACCGAGCGTCCACATTTCGTCATGCACGGCATCGATCGAATCGTCGCCAGGATACTCCTTGCCGGTGAAGAGGCGGTAGTGAACGTCCACGCCGTCCCCTCTCATCGCCTCCGCGCTCGCCAGCCGGTAGCCCCGCGATGTTCGCCATTGGCGATAGGCGGCAACGTCGGGGTTGACAAACCGATGATACAAGAACTCCGCGGTCAGGCTCACCAACTGATCGGCGTCCCCGTCAGAGACGGCAATGCCGCCTCGATCAACCGAGGCCTCGCTAAGGAGATCGCGAACTGCGCCCGGGTCCGGGAGATGGTCGAGGCCCGTTACTTGAATGGGCCTGTACGCCTTCTGCCCGTCCGCGATGGCCTGTTCCTTCGTCGCACGCAAAACATCAGCCGCGCCGGCTCCCCCAAGCAACCCTGAACGGGACAGACCAAAGCCCAAGCCAGCGAGCGTGATACCAGCCACAATCGCGATCTTTATGCGATTACCCATTGGACTGCTTAGATCACGGAGCATCCTTGCAGATCGTGTTGCCCGGTACGTTCGTGCAGTCGAACGTCGGCGTGCAACAAACACAGGTAAACGCCCCGCCCGCGACGCTGCAGCAACTGCACGTCTGGGCATAAGCGCACGCTGCCGTAGGAGTCGTACAGGCGCTGTACTCGCACTTGCAGGGTAGCGGAAGCGTGCCTGCCAGGGCGACGGCGACCATGAAGAAACCTGCACCGAACAGCCCTGAAACAGCCATCACCGATTGTTTTGCACCGCTGCGCATTTGGTTCTCCGTGTGTGTGAACTCCGGCAACTGTGATCGCTGGAGCAGACTGCTCCGCCCGCACCCCCCTTGTCAAGTCGCTTCGTAAAACACCCGCGCGATAATCGCGCCGCCTTCACGCAAGATGCTCCTTATTTCTTCAGGCGCGACAACAGGTCCATCACCGCCGCCTCCAGTTGCGGGTCGCGTCCCGCGGCCTCATCCTGCGGCGTCTGCGGCACATCCACATCCGGCTTCGCGCCGTTGTTCTCCTGGTCCGTGCCGTCGGGCAGGTACCACCCGCGGAAGGGCAGGCGGACGGCGGTGCCGTCGATGAGCGTCGTGCCGCCCGTTGAGATCACGCCGCCAAATGTCGCGGTGCCGATCAGCCGGCCGCGTCCGGTGGTTTTTATGGCGTGCGCGAAGATCTCGGCGTTGGAGAAAGCGTTCTGGTTGATGAGCACGTTGATGGGGCGCGTCCAGGCATAGATGAGCCTGCGGTCGCGCGGGTAGGCGTCGTCGGGGATGTCCGCGACATCGACGCCGCGAGGCTGGGTCTTGGCGTGGACCGGCGCGGTCAGCGACGAGAGCAGGATGTCGGCGGTCGATCCGCCACCGTTGTCGCGCACGTCGATGATGAGCCCCTCCTTGCCCTTGCCCGAGGCGTAGAGGTCGCGCTCGAAGTCGCGCACGCTCGGCTCGCTCATGCCGCGGATGTGGAGGTAGCCCAGGCGGCCGCTGCTGAGTGTGTCCACGCTGTCGCGGCGGTGCTGGACGATCTGCTCGTAGCGCAGGCGGTCCCACTCGCCCCAGTTGATCGGGGTGATGAGTACCAGTCGCGGTGCGCCGTCCGCGCTGCGGATTCGGAGCAGGGTCTCCTTGCCCACCGTTCCTTCGAGCGCGGCGTTGAGATCGAGCGTGGGCGCGGCATCCGGCTCGAAAACGACGCCATCGGCCTCGACAATGAGGTCGCCGATGACAAGGCGAGAGCCGGCGCGATCCGCCGGACCCTTGGGCGTGACCTCCGTGACTTTGTACCCGCCCGCAACAGGGTTGACGCGCACGCCGAGGTAGCCGGTCGAGACGGAGGGGCCGGTCCACCCGCCGCCCGCGCCCCCGCCCGAGATTCCCAGGTGCGAGCCGTTGAGTTCGCCAAAGAGCATCGAGACCACGCGGTTGAAACTGTCGCTGGTGCGCGTCTTCTCGGCCAGCGACGCGTACCGCTGCGTGAGTTTGTTCCAGTCCAGTCCCTTGAGCGTGTTGTGATAGAAGTTGGTGCCCACGACACGCGCGGCCTCGAGGAACTTCTGGCGCTGCTGGCGCGCAGTCTCGATCTCGACCTGCGCCTCGATGGCCCAGGTATCGACCTTGCCGCCGGACTTGGGCGCGGTGTTGGCCGCGCCGCTCTTGACAAACACCACGCGGTCGCCCGTGAGCGAGACCTCGACGTTCAAGACCGGGCCGGGAGAGATGACCTTGCGGTCCTGGCCCTTGTGGTCAACGCTCACGAGCGAGGGCGGGCCTTCCTCGCCGGGGGCGGTGAAGAGCACGCGGTCGCCGCCGGGCGTCATGGCGAGGTTGCTCTCGCTGCCGCGGGATGAGGTGAGGCGTCGGATCCGCATGTAGGCGTCATCGGCCTCGAACTTCAGGGGCTTGGGGTCGGCGGCGGGGGCGTCGGGCTTGTC
>CAYMWG010000374.1:0-2832 GCA_964393765.1 uncultured Phycisphaeraceae bacterium | reverse complement strand
CATCAAAGGGCTTGAGGGCGACATCCGTAACGCGCGGGAGAAGTCCAAGGTCCCCGAGATGCAGGAGCAGATGCGGGCCGCGAAGGCGGAGTTGCCCCTTCTCGAGCAGGAGCGGGCCCGCCACACCCAGTACTACGAGATCGAACTCGACCGCCGCCAGGCCCATTGCTCGCACGATGGCATCGCCGAGGCGCAGCGCATCGCGGGTGTGGGCTCGTTCTATGTCGGCGAGAACATGGACCTGCCCCACCTGCTGGAGCAGGCCGTCCGCGCGCACGTTGTGTACATGCTCGACCGCGACTACATCGTCATGCCCTCGCAGAATCCTGACACGGGGCGCATGGAGCCGAGCATCGTCATCGTCGATGTGAACACGGGTCGGCCGATGATCGGCCGCCAGTGGTCCGATGGCCTGCACCAGGCGGTCGAGGCGAAGGAGGGCGTGCCCGTTCGCCAGGAGACACAGACGGTCGCGACCGTCACGATCCAGAACTTCTTCAAGATGTACAAGCGTCTGGCGGGAATGACCGGCACCGCGGACACCGAGGCCCAGGAGTTCCACGACATCTACCGCCTCGACGTGGTCTCCATCCCGACGAACGTCGCGGTAGTCCGGCGCGACTACGACGACCTGATGTTCCTCACCGCCAAGGACAAATGGGACTTCATCGTTGATGAGATCAAGCAGTTCCACGATGCGGGCCGCCCTGTGCTCGTCGGCACCACCAGCGTCGAGAAGAGCGAGACGCTCTCCAAGATGCTCACGAGCAAGCACGCCATCAAGCACGAGGTTCTCAACGCCAAGCAGCATGAGCGCGAGTCGCACATGATCGAGAACGCCGGCCAACTCGGCGCGGTCATGATCGCCACCAACATGGCCGGTCGCGGCACGGATATCAAACTCGGGGCGATCTCGCGCGAGTTCCTGCTGGACCACTGGCTGCGCCGGGGCATCTGCTCGCGCGAACTGCTGGTCGACGCAACCGACGACCAGGTCCGCGACAACGTTTTCCGAAAGATCGCGCCGCGCGAACTCGAGATCCCCAAGCGCGAGGCCGAGGAGATGCCCTTTGACCAACTGGAACTCAAACTCCTCCGCCACTGGGCCATGCACCACACCTGGGTGAACCCCAAGAAGATCGATTCGATGTCCGCCAAGTCCCTCAAGGAGGAACTCGACCGGCATGGGAGGTGCCTCATGCATCGCATCGGCTGGTTCGCCGACATCGAGGACCTGGGCGGCCTGCACGTCATCGGCACGGAGCGGCACGAATCCCGCCGCATCGACAACCAACTCCGCGGCCGCTCCGGCCGGCAAGGTGACAACGGCTCGTCCCGCTTCTTCGTCTCGCTCGGGGACGACCTGATGAAGCGTTTCGCTGGCGAACGCACCATGAAGATCCTCGCCACTCTCGGCATGCGCGAGGGCGATGCGATCGAGCACCCCATGCTCTCCAAGAGCGTCGAGCGGGCCCAGCGGAAGGTCGAGGAGTGGAACTTCCAGGGCCGCAAGAACCTGCTGGAGTACGACGAGATCATGGAGCATCAGCGGCGCGCCTTCTACGGCCTGCGCCAGCGGGTGCTCGAGGGACGCGACGTCAAGGGCCTGATCTTTGACTACATCGAGCAGTCCACCCGCACCTCGTGCGACGACTTCCTCGACAAGGGCTATGCGGCCCAGTGCGCGGCGGAGTTCGCCCGCCAGACGATCGACGTGCCCATCGAGCCAGACCGGCTGAAGGGCATGGACCTCATCGACATGGAGAAGCGCATCCGCGCTGACGCAAAGGAGGAAGTGCGCCAGCAGATCGGCGTCACAATGGGCGAGTACATGCCCGCCGAGAACAGCGAGTTCGAGATGGACTTCGATGCCGAGGGACTGGCCCAGTGGGCCAAGGGTCACTTCGGGGTCGAACTCGACCCGAAGGAGCTGCGTGCCAACGGCTCGGCGGTTCGTCGCAAGGTCGAGAACGAACTGGGTGAGGCCGCCGAACGCCGGATCGACGCCGCGAACCTCGACGGCCTGGCGAAGTTTGTCGGACGCGACTACGGGCCGGCGGAACTCTCGAAGTGGGGCGACCGGAAGTTCGGCTTCACTATCTCCGTCGAGCAAATCATCAAGGCCCAGCAGACGGGCCGGGAAGACGTAGTCACGCTTTTCCTGACGCAATCGCGCGAACTCTACGCCAAACGCGAGATCGAATATCCCGTTGACTTCGCCATGGAGATGACCATGGCGATGATGCGTCAGAGCCCGCAGGGCGCGGCACAGCAACTTGTTGCGTGGGCGATTCAGCGCCTCGGACTCGATTGGACGATCGAGCAACTCTCCCGCACGCCCCCCGCACGATGCCGCGAGGAACTCCTCGCGGGCTCGAAGAAGAACGTCGAGTCTGACACGCTTCACAAGACCATCGATGAGGCCCTTGCACTCAAGGACCACGACGCGCGTGTCGCATTCTTCAAGGACCGCCTCAGGGCAGAGTGGCCCGCGGCTAACCGCCGCCTCGAGGGCGAGGAACTCGACAACGCCGTTCTCGCGAAAGTCGAATCGATCCTGCGCGCCGAACTGCTCTACTTCGAGCGGACGCTCCTGCTCGAGACGCTCGACCCCTCTTGGAAGGACCACCTGTACGCGATGGACCAACTGCGTGACTCGATCGGCTTCCGCGCGTTCAGTCAGCGCGACCCGAAGATCGAGTACAAGCGCGAGGGTTCAGCGCTCTTCCAGCAGATGGTCGACGGCGTCCGAGACAAGGTGACGGACTTCGTCTTCAAGGCGCGCATCACGCCGCAGATCCCATCCCCGCCGCAGACCCCCTCCCCGCGTCC
>CAYMWG010000373.1:0-2833 GCA_964393765.1 uncultured Phycisphaeraceae bacterium | reverse complement strand
ACCAAACCGAACTCGCCCGCCTGGCACAACGCAAAGCCCACGGCCGCGGCCGTGGCAGCCGTCGCCCCGCCCGCCCACACCGTCCCGCCTACAGCGACCGCCTTGAAGACCAGCACCACGACCACACCGATCGCGATCGGCAGCCACATCTCCGCGACCGCGCCGAGGTTGATCGCCACACCCACCGATGTGAAGAACACTGCCATGAACAGGTCGCGCAGCGGCGAGAGTTGCCCGCCCAGTTGATGCCGGAACGGCGTATTCGACAGCAGGAACCCCGCGAGGAACGCGCCCAGCGATGAGCCAAACCCCAGTCCCGCAGTCAGCACCGCCGCGCCGAACGCCGCGGCCGCGGAGATCACCAGCAGCGCCTCCGCCCCGCCCGCTCCCTCGCTCGCCTCGCGCAGCAGGCGCGGCAAAAGGTACTTGCCCGCCGCGAGCATGACGCCGATCGCGCCGATCGCCGCCGCCGCGTTGGCCAGTTTCTGCATCAGCGGCGGGAGCGAGTCCGCCGCAGCGATCGCGGCCTCTTCGGTCCCCGGCGGCAAGGGCTCGCCCCCACCCAGCGCCTGCGACCACACCGCCAGCCCCGGCAGCACGCCCAGCACCACGACCGCCAGCAGGTCCTGCATCAGCGCGATGCCCACACATAGCCGGCCATTGAGCGAATGCACCTCGCGCTTGCGCTGCAAAATGCCAAGCACCACCGCCGTCGAGCACATCGCCATCGCCATGCCCACGGCCATGCCCGCGGGCGCGCTCAGGCCAAAGAGCATCGCCACCGGCCAGATCGATGCCGCGCTCGCGAGCGTGGATACCAGGCCTACCGCCAGAATCTTCACCATCCCCGAGCGGATGCTGTCGGTGTCCATGTGCAGGCCGATGGTGAACATCAGGAGGATCACCGCCAACTCGCTGATGCCGTGGACGGCCTCGATGCCTTCGACGCCGCGGATCAGCCCGAACGCCGACGGCCCGATGAGCGCGCCCACGATCAGGTATCCGGGGATCAGCCCCAGGTGCAGGCGGCGGCTGACGAGCGCCACCAGCGCGGCCGCGGCCAATATATAGAGCAACGCCAGCGCGTTGGCGGCGTTGCCCCCCCCGGAGGCTGCGGACCCAAGGACCATTGGAAACTCAAGCATCGCCGCATCGTAGCGAAAGGGTCCCGCAAACGCGCTCCTGGGTACCGCGCCGCTCCGCGGTGGAGACTTTGTTCCGCCCGAGTTTGAGCGGCAAGGCGTATCACACAGCGGCCATGACCGCGCCCCCCCCGCTCAGTCGCTCCTGACTCTGGCGGATCAGCACCGCCAGCAGCGTTACATCCGCGGGAGTGATGCCTTCCAGCCGCGCCGCCTGCCCCAGCGTCTCGGGTCTGAACCGTCCCAGCGCCTCGCGTGCCTCGGTGCGGATGTTCCCGATGGAAGCAAAGTCGAACCCGCGCGGGAACCGCCGCCGTTCCAGGTCCGCCTGCCGCCCAACCTCCGCCCGCTGCCGGGCGATGTACGACTCGTACACCCGCTCGGTGTGCGCGGTGAACACCGCATCGCGCCAGGCCCGACCTCTCATCCCGCCTTGGTACCCCGCCTCGCCGCTTTTGGCGAGTGCAGTTTCGAGTTTTTCCGGCCCGAACTCAGCCCGCCGGACGAGGTCGCGCACCGGCGTGCCATCGACCCACGCTGTGTCGATGAAACGGTTCACCGCCTCCATCGCCGCGCGCCGCTCTTCAAACCGCGCACGCCGCAGCGACCCGAGTTCTGTTGACCCAAGCAGTCCCCACGCCTCCGCCAGCGGCGTCAGCCGGCCGGGCGCGTTGTCCGCCCGGAGCATCAGCCGATGCTCCGCGCGGCTGGTGAACATGCGGTACGGCTCCGTCGGCGTCTTGGTCACCAGGTCGTCCATCATCACGCCGATGTACGCCGCATCGCGCCCGATCGTCACCGGCCCCTCGCCCCGCGCCAGCCGGGCCGCGTTGACCCCGGCCACAAGCCCCTGGCCCGCGGCCTCCTCGTACCCGCTGGTGCCATTGATCTGCCCCGCGAGGAACAGCCCCTCCACCAACTTCGTCATGCCCGTCGCCATGATCTGGTGCGGCTTCACCATGTCGTACTCGACGGCGTAGCCGTACCGCAGCACCTCCGCCCGCCCGCACCCGGGCATCGCGCGGACGATCACGTCCTGCACATCCGCCGGAAGGCTTGTCGAGATGCCGTTGCAATAGATCCAATCATCGCGCAGACTCTCGGGCTCGAGGAACACATGGTGCGAGTCGCGCTCCGCGAACCGCACCACCTTGTCCTCGATGCTCGGGCAGTACCGCGGGCCGACGCTCTCGATCTGCCCGCTGTACATGGGCGCGCGGTGCAGGTTGGCGCGGATGGCGTCGTGCGCTGCCGCGGTCGTCTGCGTGATGCGGCACTCGACCTGCGGCAATACGGGAAAACGCGAGCACGAGGGCGGCACCGCTTCGTTCCCTCCGTATTTGCTGCTTTGCTGATTTGCTGATTTGCTGATTTCGCCCGTCCGGGTCGCTGCTTTGCTGCTTTCCTCCCCGGAGAGTTCGCTGAACGGCTTCGGCTCCGCGTCTCCCGGCGCGGACTCCAGGCTCTCCCAGTCGATGCTCGACCTCCGCAGGCGTGGCGGCGTGCCGGTCTTCAATCGCCCTAACTCAAACCCCAGTTCCTTCAGCGCGCCGGAGATCCCAACCGCCGCGCCCTCGCCGAATCGGCCGCCCTGCACTTTGCTCTCGCCGCAGTGCATCAGGCCGCGCATGAACGTGCCGGTGGTGAGGACCACCGCTGGCGCGGAAAGCATCAGATGCTTCCCCCCGCCT
>CAYMWG010000372.1:0-2840 GCA_964393765.1 uncultured Phycisphaeraceae bacterium | reverse complement strand
CTCTCCCCCACCCCCCCCGCCTCCACCGCCGGGGGCGTTCCACTTGTCGCTGGTGAACTTTACCGCGTTGCTCAGCAGGTTGAACACCACCTGCTGGAGTTTCTTGCCATCGGTCTCGAGAACCGGCAGGTCGCCGGGCAGTTCGACGTGCAGTTCCACGCCGCTCCGGTCGGCCAGCGGGCGCATCATCGCGGCGAGCGTCTCGAGCAACTCGCGGAGGTTCACCGCCTCGATCCGCAACTCCATCTTCCCTGCCTCGAGTTTGGCCATCTCCAGGAGGCCGTTGATGAGTTCCAGCAGCGACCGCCCCGACGTGTTGATGTTCTCGAGGTAACGCCGCCGCTTCGCGAGGCGCGTGGAGTCGTCACCCGACTCGGCCTCCTTGTCCGCCACCTCGACGAGCAACTCCGTGAACCCGATGATCGAGTTCAGGGGTGTCCGTAGTTCGTGGCTGACGTTCGCCAGAAACTCGCCCTTGAGTTTGTTCGACTCGTACAGAGCCAGGTTCCGCTCCGCCAACTCGTTTACCCGCGAGTCGAGCGACCTGTTCATCGAGCGGAGTTGCTCCTGCGTGCTGGTGAGCGCCTCGAGCATCTGGTTGAACGTCTCACCCAGTTCCTCGAACTCGTCCCCCGTGCGGATCTCGGATCGCACATGCAACTCCCCTTCCCGCACCTGCTCCGCCGTGTCCTTGAGCGACCGCACCGGCCCGAGGATCAGCCGGTTGGTGATGAGATAGAACACCAGCACGGCCAGTCCCAGCGCGATCAGCCCCGCGCTGAGCAGGTACGCCATGTTCACAAGGATCTGCGAGCCCGCGCTCGCGCTGGTCCGGAGCAGCACGATCAGCCCCTGAGTCGCCGCGTCCCCATCCCCGGGCTGTCGCACCGCCTTGGCGTAGCGGTACTCCCGCTTGAGCCCCGACCAGCGCGCGGCGTGGGCCTCAACCCGCTCGGGCGACTCGGTCAGTTCCGTCCAGGCCCGCGTGACGAACTCATCGGCGTGCCCCGCCGCAGCCTCCGCCGTCAGCAGCACCACCCTCGCGCCGCCGATGTCCGATTCCACCCCCGCTCGCAGGCGCGGCCCGGACGGCGTCATCTCCGCCGAGTACGCCTCCCACGACTGCACCAGTTCTCGCGACAGTTCACGCTGCGACTCATCGACGATCGCGCTCATCCGAAGCCACGAGACGAACAGCGCGGCCAGAATGATGAACACCACCGCCGCTCCGAAGAGCAGCAGGCACTTGTTCGCAAGTGAGATCCCTCGCCACATCGCGGCAAGTCTACGTCAAGCGGTCACGACCCGGGCCCGCGCCCGCTGGCCGCGACCGACTTCTTGCCGCGGTACTTGCCGTGGCAGTCCTTGCAAGACTGCTCCACCGCCCCATAGAGCCGGTCGAGCGCAGCGGCGTCCCGGCCCGCGACGATCGCATCCTCCAGAGCCTGTGAGTCTTCCCAAGCCCTGCTGAGCATCGCAGCGAACTCCGCCGGCTTGTCCTTGCACTCGGCATCGTCAAGGAGCACGCGGTAGTGGTCCGCCAGCCGCCCCGCCTCTGCCGCCGGAACGATGTCCGGGTGGTCCGCCGGCACGGCCCACGCAGCCTTCTTGACGTGACCCAGGTTCTCGAAGCAGAAGTCCACCCCCACCATGTTGTCCACCAGGCCCGAGACCGTCGCCACCGATGGCAGATCGGTCGCGGGCGGCGCGGCATCCAGCAGACTCTTGTACTCCGGGCTGATCGATGACACGCACTCGTACAGTCCCGTGTAACTCGCCGCGGTCTTCGCGGCCTTCATGAACTCAATGCCCTCCGCCGGGGTCATCTCGCCCACGATCACCGCAGCACTCGCCCCGGCTGTCGGACCCCGGTGCTTCCCGTGGTGGCAGTGGATGTACACCAGGCCTGCCAGGTCTCGATACGCCTTGGCGATCAGCACCTGCTGATTCGCGTCGATCCCGTCGTACCCCACCGGGAGATGCACATAGCGCATTCCGTACGCAGTGGCCCGGTCCACCATCGGTTTCGCGCCATCCACCGAGATGATCGTCTTCACGCCCAGAGCCTTGAGTTCCGCGAATGCAGCATCCGATTCCGGCGAGTTGCCGCTGTACATGCGTGGTGTCACACGCAAAACGTTGTGCAGAGGCCCGACGTCCTGTCCCGCGCGGCGATTGAGTTGCTCGGCTGGCACCGAGGAATGTTCCAGGACAATCGTGGGCGGTGCAACGGGTTGAGCGCGTTGCTCACCCAAGGCCGCTCCCCCACCATCCCCGGACTCACACGCGGCCAAACCAGATGCCAAGGCCGCCGCGAATCCGGCGAGAGCGAGAAGAACCGCTGCCCGAACACCCGCCCGCAAGCCCATTTCGGCGCTCCCTTGTTCCGGCATGTTCCGCCCCTCAGTCCGAAAAAGAGTGTAGCGAGTTTTGCTGCCTCCGGTCGCGTCCTCAGCAGCATCAATGGTCACCTCCTTGACTGCCCCGTGACGGGCCGAAACACCCCGGCTAGACTTGTCCCGATCTCGCTTTCGTCCCGGTCCAAGTGGGCCCAGACCTCGGATCGCCGACGCTTTCTCTTGCCCGAGTTCAAGCACCGGTCTCACATTTTCCAAGGGCAGGATCTAGCGAACATGAAGCTTTACGTCGGCAATCTCTCGTTCACGACCACCGAATCCCAGTTGCGTGAGATCTTCGAGGCCCACGGCCAGGTTTCCTCCGCTTCCCTCGTCATGGACCGCGATACCGGTCGCCCCCGCGGCTTCGGTTTCGTTGAGTTCCCCAACGACGATGAGGCCAAGGCCGCGATCGAGGCCCTCAGCGGCAAGAACGTCGATGGT
>CAYMWG010000371.1:0-2846 GCA_964393765.1 uncultured Phycisphaeraceae bacterium | reverse complement strand
ATCGCGGCCAGCGCGCCCGGCGCGAGTAGGTCGCGGATGTGTGTGGGGGGACGGGGTGAGTCGGCGGTATCCGCGTTCACGCCCATCTTGAGCGCGTAGTTGAAGTCGCAGTCGTGCAGCGTGCCGTCATAGCTCACGTGGACCTGGTGGCGGCACATGAGCGGCTCGATGGTCGCGGGGTTGAAGGCGTCCATGAGCTTCTGCCTGTAGGCCCCGCCTTGGCCACTTCGGTCGAGGTCGTGCTGAAAGCGGCCGATGGGCATGTTCGTGATCGTGTAGAGCCGCGTGAAGCGCAAGCCCAACTGGCGGTCGAGCTCGCGGCGGTAGTCGGCCTCGAGCGCGCCCTGCGGCGGCGGGAGCGACGGGCCGCCGGGGTTGTAGACCAGGTCCAGCGGCAGGCCGGGGTCGATGCCGAAGCCGACGGCGTTGAGCCGCTTGATGACCTCGACGCTCTCGGCGTAGACGTGCCGCCCGCGCTGCTTGTCCACGTTCACTTGGAGATAGCACGGGAGCGACGCGACCAGATGAACGCGCTGCGCGGCGAAGAACTCGGGCAGGTCCTCGTAGCCCTTCTCCAAGGCAATCGTCAGGTTGGTCCGAACGATCACCTCGTGCCCCTGCACCCTGGCCGCCGCGACGAAGCGGCGGAATTGCGGGTTCATCTCGGGCGCGCCGCCTGTGATGTCAATGGTCTCTGCACCCGCAAGCCGGGCGGCCTCCAGCACCATCGCCATCGTCTCCCAGTTCATCTCCTCGGTTCGCTTGGGGCCGCTCTCGACGTGGCAGTGGTGGCACGCGAGGTTGCACCGCAGGCCCACGTTCACCTGGACCGTGCGGATGTCTGCCGCCCGCAGCGGATGCCTTGTCGCGGATTCGACGGCGCGGTCGAAGGCGTTGGGCTCCCACGCGCTATTGCCATTGAGCGTCAGCATGATCGGGTCGCCGTTCGGCTGCGCGTCGGAGGCGCAACACGAGGACTGGCCGGGACGTGAGGCGGGGTTGGGGGAGCCGGGAACGAACATCAAGAGGAACTCCAAGCGTAGTTACTGGCCGATCGCCGCGGTGAGGGCGGGCGCGTGCGTGAAAAGGTAGTAGAGGCCCGCGCCGAGCACACCGCCCAGCGGGAGCGTGGTGAGCCAGGCGCTCCCGATCTTGCCGACAGTGGCCCACTGGGGCTTACCACCGGCGACGCCAATGCCGAAGATCGACCCGACCGAGACGTGGGTGGTGGAGACGGGTACGCCGATCCGCGAAGCGCCGATGACCAAGAGGGCCGTGACGAGGTTGCCCGTGAGGCCCTGGCCGGGGTTGAGCGCGGTGATACCCTTGCTCATGGTTTCGGCCACCTTGCGGGCCTGGATCACGCCGCCGATGGCCATCGCCGCGGCCACGATCGCGAGTTTCCAGCCGTCGATCGCACCGCCGACCATGAGCAAGGCCGCGATCTTGGGCGTGTCGTTGACGGCGCGGGCAAAGCAGACCGCGCCCGCACTGGCGTAGTGAACGGTCTCGACGGCGGCCTGCGCGTTGATGCCCACGAGCGTGCCCGAGTAGCGCTCGACACACTCCGATGTCTCAGCCACCGTCACGCTCAAGCGGCCCGCCGATGAGCCATGCAGTGCCTGCGAGTCCGGCACATGTCCCCCGATCGACAGCGCGACCGGCGCGAGCACGGGGACGGGCGTCCGCTCCGCCCCAACGCACACGCAGGTCTGGCGTGTCACGCCCATCGCGATCCTGAGCCTGCGGAGCACGAGATACGACCCGGCCGCGAGCACGACCGCCAACACCGGGCTGACCAGGAGGGGCAGGAAGAAACTCGACCAGAGCTTGGCGAACGGGATCGCGGCGACACTTCCGCCGCTGACCACCAGTGCAATGCCCGTCAGCGCGCCTGTGAGCGCGTGCGTGGTCGAGGTGGGCATGCCGACGATCGTCGCGAGCAGGACCGTCGCCGCCCCGGCCGCTCCAACCGAGACCAGGAGCGCCGAACTGCTGGCGACCTCCGCGGGCACGAGCCCGTTTCCGGTGAACTGTTTGGCCAGCGAGGCCGCGAGCATGACGGATACGAGGCTGCCAGCGATGGTGGTCGCCGTCGCCCACAGGCGGGCGCGGTTGAATGTGGCCGCGCCGCTGCCGTAGAGCGTCGCGACACCCTTGAAGTTGTCGTTGGCCCCGTTGCTGTAGGCCAGCCAGAGCACCGCGATGATGAGAGCGAACGTCATGGAGTCTCCAGAGAGGCTGGACAGGGCGTGCCCGTGGACACGGGTGGTTCAGGGCGCCGTTCAGGAGCACGGGCCGTCGGTGCAGCACCCCTCGCCCGCCCCCCCGTTTGCCTCGCGCGTCTCGCGGTACTCCAACCCCTTCGTCTGCCGCGGGTCGCGGAGCGATTGCTTCTGGCACGCGAACGGCTTGGCTTCCTCCGTTGCAATCGGCGTGCGGGGCTCGATGCCCACGACCTGCCCGCCCCCCCCGCCGTACGGCCCCCGCTCGCTGGTCATGAGTTGATACGTCTTGTCGCACACGGCCATCCGCTCGCCGCGAACAAACGTGTGCCCATCGTCGTCCACGACCTTCTTCCACGGCCCCTTGTACATGACCGCCTGGTTGTGCTCGAAGCAAGGCCCTTGCTTGCCCTTGTACGCCCGCACGGTCATCGAGCGGAACTCGATGCCTTCGACCACCTGCCACGCCTCGGTGGTTCGCTCCAGGATCTCGACGCCGTGGAACCCGGCCTTCTCGAAACGTTCGAGGAACTCGTCCTCGCGGAACGCCCCCGAGATGCAGCCGCTCCACAGGTGCGGGTCGTTGCGCATGGATTCCGGCGGCGTCTCGTCGCACACGAT
>CAYMWG010000370.1:0-2876 GCA_964393765.1 uncultured Phycisphaeraceae bacterium | reverse complement strand
CTCCACTCCAATCCCCGCCGCGACGCGGAGGCGGCGGTCGCGGCGGGGATTGGAGTGGAGCGGGTAGTGGTGGTGGACGCGAAGAGTCCGCGAGCACACGCCGCGTCTGACTTCGGGGCGGCACTTCATCATCTGCTCGGCAGCGCGAGCCTATTAGAATCGTGATTCGTACTCGCGAGAGATGCGTGCGAGCGCCGCGCCATACTCCGCCTGTGTCTCGGCTTCGTCGACCCAACTGAACGGGTAGGGCTTGATGTTGGTTGCCCGGAATCGCAGGAACACAAGTTCGTCGAACGCGGGCTGCGCCCGCGCGATAAGCCGGATCTCCGCGTCCATCGCTTCCTGAACCGGGTGCTTGTGTTTCTTGCCATCGGTCTTGAACCGGCGAAGCCCCTCAAATGAAACGTATTCGTCCGCGTGATTAACTCCCACCAATCCCACACAGATCGCCTTGGGATTGCTCTCTTTGAAGTGCTCAACCTGGCGTCGCAAATCGCTGATGACCCGGTCGATCTGCTTGACCATCGCTTTGGCGAGAATCTTGGTCTCCGCGCCAACTTCGACCGAGGCGATGCGGCCCCGCGGCACAAGGAATCCCTCAACGACCACCGTCACGAGGTTGGGCACCGACTCGCCGAATGTGCCGTCGCCGCGTCGTGCCGGCTTGCCGACCGTGACGTTCGCGGCATTGACGACCGCGAGCCCCGCCTTCACGCGTGACACGAGTTTGGCCGACCTGTTGAGGGTGACGATGTCTTCGTACAGGAACGACGCGACATGGTCGCCGAGGTTGGAACTGCGGTGCTTGTACTTCACACCGTCGAACAGGCACGAGAATGCGTCGAGGAGCAGGTAGCCCAACTACGCACTCCTCGCCTGTGCCCGAGGGCGCGCCGCCTTGATCTCGAAGCCTGTGCCGCGAAGACGCGGGATGATCACTGCGTGCTCGGCAGCGTGCATCAACGGGAGGTACTCAACACTCGCCCGGAGCGGCACCTGTTCCAGCCGCTTCCGGATCAGGCTGATGTACTTGGGCTCGATCTCGACGCCGATCGAGTTCCGGCCCGTCTCGATCGCGGCCATCGTCGTCGTGCCCGTCCCCGCGAACGGATCGACCACGGTGTCGCCCGTGAAACTGAACATGCGGATCAACCGGCGCGGAACTTCCAGCGGGAACGGCGCGGGATGTTCCTTTCGGAGTTGCCCCTTCACGTCGGTCCAGACACCGCAGTACCACTTCGCGTAGTCATCGGTCGAAATAAAACTCTGCTTCTCCTGAAGCGCTGTGGGGCTTCGGTACCCGCCCGGCTTGCGAAGGAACAGGATGTGTTCGAGGTCGTTCTTCACAACCCCATTTGGCAGGTTGGGCTTGCCAAGGAAACGGCTGGAAGTCGACGCTTCGAGTTTGACATTGGTGACTTTCTGCCAGCGGATCGGCGTCAGGTTGTCGAAGCCGATCCTTCGCGCACGCACCTGGATGTCCGCCGACAGCGGCAGCACATAGTGCCGCCCGGCCTGCTTACGCGAGATGCACACATCGCCGACAACACACGCCACCCGCCCGCCGGGCACCAGAATCCGCAGACACTCCCCCCACACCTTGTCGAGTTCCGCAAGGAACAACTCGTACGACTGGATGCTCCCGAGTTGGTTGGGTCCATCCGAGTAGTGGATCAACGCGCCATAAGGTGGCGAGGTGACGACCAGATGCACGCTCTCCGTTGGAATGAACGACAGGTTGCGCGCGTCGCCCAGATGGATGGAGTGCTTCGTGAGCATGGTGAGATCTCGGATGCGCAACACGTTCCGGACCGGTCGCTCGCCAGCCCGAACACCATGCTATCAAGTTTCTCGGCCGCCCGCGCCCGCTTATCTCACGCAATCCCCCACCCTCACCCACGCTCCTGAGGCACCGGCTCGATCTTGGGCATCACACCCGACTTCCGCAGGATCTGCTCGGCGTGCAGTTTGCCGCGGATCAGGTTCAGCCGGTCGTTCACCTGCTCCATGCTCGGGCGCTCATCGGGATTGACGGCCACGCAGTCCATCACCACCTTGTCGAGCATTTCCGGCACGCGTGGGTTGAGTTCCAGCGTCTGCCTGGGCTTCTCCATCAGCGCATCATCGACGGACCCCACCAGCGAGTCGGCCTTGGCCAGCGCGGTGGGCACGAAACTCCGCGTCAGCATCCAGTACATCGCCGCGCCCAGGTTGTAGACGTCGGTCTTGGGCGTGATCGCCCGCCGATGCACCTGCTCGGGCGCGATGTAGTCGGGCGTCCCCTGGATCCGCTGCTTGACCGTGCCGATCTTGCACGACTGGCCCAGGTCGATCAACTTCGCGTTGAGTTCGTTGTCCACGATGATGTTGTTGGGCTTGATGTCCGCGTGGACAAACCCCGCCCCGTGCATGTTCGACAGGCCCTGGGCCACCTGCTCGCAGATCAGCACCGCGTCCTCGAACGTCTCGGGCGGCTCGCGCTCCACGCTCGCCCCATCGACGTGCTCCATCACCAGGTACAACTCCCCCACCGTCAGCAGGCCGGACTTCTTGGTGATCATCCGCTCGACCCGCCGAATCCGCGGCGAGCGGATCTTCGAGCCGATCTCGTACTCCGTCACCGCCTGATCGAGGAACCTCTGGTCCTTGTCCGAGTCGCGCACGACATGCTTGAGCGCCCAGACGTGCTTGGTCTTGGGGTCCTGAACGAGATAGATGATCGAGGCCGCGCCCCGCCCCAGTTCCGACATGACTCGGAAACCCTCGACCACTTCACCTTGCTTCTTGGGTTGCAGGGGCACTCTGACTCCATCTCCGAACCACACCGCCCACCCGAGACCAACCGGCGATACCAAACGGCCGCACCAGCCGGGTGG
>CAYMWG010000369.1:0-2881 GCA_964393765.1 uncultured Phycisphaeraceae bacterium | reverse complement strand
TCTTCAAGGATGAGGCGGGACGGGCGCTGCTCGGACTTGGATACGAATCGAGCGATAACTGGTAGTCAGGCAATACCCTCACGCCGATGCCTGAGCGTGCGGACATTGTGGTGGTCGGCACGGGCGCGGCGGGGCTGATGGCGGCGATCTGGGCGGGCCGGACAGCGCAGAAGCAGGCGTCAGGCCTGCGCATCGTCGCGCTCGATAGCGCGAAGCGCATCGGCGCGAAGATCCTCGTTGCGGGCGGCGGCAGGTGCAACGTGACACACCACACCGTCAGCGAGAAGGACTACGCCGCCGGTCCCGGTTCGTCGTTGAACGCGGTGAAGAATGTGCTGCGGGCGTTCCCGGTTGAAAGCACCACGCGGTTCTTTGCGGAGTTGGGCGTCGAACTCAAACGCGAGGAGACGGGCAAACTGTTCCCCGTGAGCGATGATGCGCACACGGTGCTGGATGCGTTGCTGCGTGCAGCGCGCGATGCGGGGGTTGAACTCGTGTACCCCTGGCGCGTGGAATCGATTGTGGCGGAAGGTGAGGGGTTTGTCGTTTGCGGCACCGGCGGCGAGATTTCGTGTGCGCGACTCATCGTCGCCACCGGCGGCAAGAGCCTCCCCAAGACCGGCTCGGATGGGCATGGGCTGGAGGTGGTAAAGGGTCTGGGGCACTCGGTCACGCGGACCTTTCCGGCGCTGGTCCCGCTGATCGTCGAGAAGGCGGGGAGTTTCATCCCCGGCCTCTCGGGCATTGCTCATGTCTCGGAGGTGATCGTCGCGTCATCAACGGGCAAGAGGCTGGCATCGTTCACGGACTCCCTGCTCTGCACGCACTTCGGGCTGTCTGGCCCCGCAGCGCTGGATATCTCGCGATACCTCACCGCGGCGCGGCACGCCGATCCCGGCGCGGGCCTGCTGGTGAACTGGCTGCCAGGGAGAACCTTTTATGAGGTGGATGCTGCGCTGGTCGGGGCGACGGCGGGCGCCGCGGGACGGACCGTCCTGCGGATGGTGCTCGAGTATCCAGCGTTCGGCGCGTCGATGCCGGAGCGGCTGGCGCGGGCGCTTGTCGAGAGTGCCGGGGTTGAGTGTGCGATGTCCGCCGCGCATCTGTCGCGGGAGGCGAGGCGGATGCTGGCGCGCGCGCTGACGGCGATGCCGGTCGCGATCACCGGGGACCGTGGCTACTTCTTCGCGGAGGTGACCGCGGGCGGGGTGCCGCTGAGCGAGGTGCGGCTCGAGAGCATGGAGTCTCGCGCGCAGCCGGGCCTGCACCTGTGCGGAGAAATCCTTGATATCGACGGACGCATCGGCGGCTTCAACTTTCAGTGGGCGTGGGCGAGCGGCTATCTCGCGGGGGTTGGTGCTGCGCGCAGCGCGGCAGCGCCGCCCCAATCGTGAGCAACCCTTTGGTCCACAAAGATGGCCGCGAGAACGAACCTAGTATCGGGCTCCCCTGGGTCAACTGCTCGTCGCGACAACGAAGGGCGTGCATCGCCGAGGCCAGCAGCGTTTGGTCCGCGCCGTGCGCAACGTGCAGGTGGGTGACTGGAGATTGTTCATGGCGTATGTCGGGAATCCGTGTGTCTGGGGAGGGGGAGTCGCGCTCGTAATCGTGACGTTGATGGGTCTCACTCAACCCGCGGACCCGCCGGCGGATGAGGAGAAGAGCGGGAAGCCGGCGCGCAGCGCGCCAGCACAGCAGGGCCCGCCGCCCGCCGCGGTTCGGGTGGATGAAGCGCGGATGGAAACCGTCGAGCGTTGGCGCGAAGTGACTGGGGAGTTGCGGTCGGTGAGGCGGGCGACCGTCGCGGCCGAGCAGCAGGGCCAGGTGCTTGAACTCGCTGTCGAACCGGGCGACCATGTCGAACAGGGCCAACTGCTTGCAAGGCTCGACGATGTGCTTGCTCAACTCGAGGCGGAGCGGGCGCGGGCGACCGTCCGTACGCGCGAAGCGATCATCACGGAGCGGTCGGTCGCGTGGGAGAAGGCCAAGCGGGACCTTCAGCGCATCGAGGACAGTTACTCTCGCGCGGGCGCATCGCAGATCGAACTCGATGACATCCGCACGAGCATCGCCAACGCCGAGTCCAGGGTGGCGCAGGCCCGCTCGGAACTCGCCTATGCGCAGTCGGACGTCCGCTTGGCGGAGAAGCGGCTCGCGGACATGGTCATCAACGCGCCCTTCGCGGGCGTGGTGGTCGCCAAGCGGAGCGAGGTCGGCCAATGGGTGAGCGAGGGGGACTCGGTGGTCGAACTCGTCGCGCTCGATGCGCTCGACGCATGGCTGGATGTGCCGGAGGCCTTCGCCGCGAGACTGATTCCTAAGAATGGCGCGCCGATCGAGGTCGTGCTGCGAATCCCGGCCATGCGTGCCGTCGGCGTTGAGACCGAGAGGCGGGCCGCGGTTTCGAGCGTGATTCCCGCGGCGGACCCGCTGTCGCGCCTGTTCCCCGTGCGTGCGCGGCTTGCGAACGCCGGGGCTGCGGGCGTGCCCGGCTCGACAGGGCCGCTGCGTCCGGGGATGACCGTCGTCGGGCTGGTTCCCACCGGTGAGCCGCACCAGGCGTTGACCGTCCATAGGGACGCGGTCCTCCGCAACGAGTCGGGGAGTTTCGTGTACATCAACGCGGGTGGAGTCGCGGCGATCGCGCCCGTCCGGGTTGAGTTTGCCAGCGGCGACCGCGTGGTCGTGCAGTCGCCGCTGCTCAAGGCGGGGTCGCAGGTCATTATCGAGGGCAACGAGCGGATGTACCCGGGCAGGCCGCTGAAGATCCAGAACACCCCGCCGCCCGCTGCCGATACCCCAGCAACACCGGCAGCGGCCCGCAGCGCGACCGGGTCGAGATGAAAGCAATCGCATGGACGTGATCCGTTGGTCAATCAGC
>CAYMWG010000368.1:0-2885 GCA_964393765.1 uncultured Phycisphaeraceae bacterium | reverse complement strand
CCATTGTCGCGCCCGCATCGGGTCCGGGTCGCTCCAGGCGGGCGATGATCCGTCTCAGCGGGCCGAGCGTGCGCGCCCTGCTGAATCGGCATCTTGTTCCGCCGCCGTCGATGCCGCGAACCATCGTGCGGGCGGACTTGCGCATGGGAAACTCTCCCGCCGCGCTGGCGCTCCCCTGCCTCGTGATGCGCTCCGATGCGCCCGCCTCGTTCACCGGCGAAGACTCCGCCGAGTTGCTCATCCCCGGCAACCCCGCACTCGTTGACCGTATCGTCTCGCGGTTCGTCGCGCACGACGGCGTACGCCTCGCCCGCCCCGGCGAGTTCTCAGCGCGCGCCTACCTCGCCGGCAAACTCACACTCGAGCACGCCGAGGGCATCGCCGCCACGATCGCCGCGCAGACCGATGCGCAACTCCTCGCGGCTGGCCGCCTGCTGGATGGCTCGCGCGGGCGCGAATACCGCGCGTGGGCCGAGGAGGTCGCCACGCTGCTCGCGCTGGTCGAAGCCGGGATCGACTTCTCGGATCAGGAGGATGTTGTTCCGATCGCTCCCGATGACCTGCGCCGCCGCTGCGGGGCAATGCGAGCCGCCATCGCCTCCAGACTCGGCGCATCCGCCGCGGGCGAGCATCGCGCCGGCCTGGCCCGGGTCGTGCTCGTCGGCGCACCCAACGCCGGCAAGAGCACGCTGTTCAACGCGCTGCTCGCTCGGCCGCGAGCGCTCGTTTCCGATGTCGCGGGCACGACCAGGGACGCCCTGATCGAGCAACTCGACCTCTCGCCCGATGCGCCGGGCAGCGATCCGGTCCTGTTGATCGACCTGGCCGGACTCGACCCGGGTGCCCCTGATGAGATTGACCGCGCGGCCCAGGCCGAGGCGCTCTCGCAGGTGCGCCGCGCGGATGTCGTAATCCACTGCGACCATTCCGGACGCTTTGACAGGAATGTTCTAAGCGGAGGTGTCCGCTCCGCCCCCCGCCCCGTGATCCGTGTGCAGACCAAGGCGGACATCGCGCCCGCGGCGGAGGTGGCCCTGCGCGTGTGCGCCCTCGATGGCTGGAACCTCGCGCCGCTCCGCCGAGCCATCGCGGACGCGGCCCACTCGGTTCCCGCCGAGGATCCGGAGGCAACGCTCCTGCCCCGCCACCGGCGAGCCCTCGCCCTCACCCTCGCGGCTTTGGATGCCACGCTCGACGCGATGCCGCGCCCCGGCACACGCGCGCTTCCCGCCCCCGAGATCATCGCCGCGGGCCTTCGCGCCGCCCTCGATCAACTCGGCGACATCACCGGCGCTGTCTCACCCGACGATGTCCTCGGACGGGTCTTCGCCGTCTTCTGCATCGGGAAGTGAGCAAGGGGAGCAACGCCCTGAACCGGATGATGATCCCGTGCGTTCGAGGCCGCTTCAGCGGCCTTGCTCGCTTGTAGGCCACCACTTCAGCGGTGATCGAAGTCCGCCAAAGCGGTCTGAGATGAGAGTTGTCCCTGTCCAGCCCGTTTCAACGGGAGTTCCTTCCTCTTCCTACCCGCACAGTTTCTGTTGCGCTTCCCGGTACCGTGCCAGCGTCCCGTCCACCACGCGCTGCGGCAACTCAGGGCCGGGCGGCATCTTGTTCCAGCCGCCCGCCGCGACCAGTTCCTCCAGATATTCCCGCACGAACTGCTTGTCGAAACTCGGTTGACCCCTTCCCGGTTCGTATCGGTCGGCCGGCCAGAACCGGGAAGAGTCGGGTGTGAGTGCCTCATCGATCAGAATCGGCTGCTCCCATGTCCGGCCCATCCGCGCCTGCGCCTCCGCCGGCACGCCGAACTCAAACTTCGTGTCGGCGATGATGATCCCCCGCGCCAGCGCGTGCCTGGCCGCGGCGTTGTAAATCGCCAGCGACAGGTCCCGCAGCACGCCCATCGTCTCCAGCCCCGCCGCCTCCGCGGCCCGATCAAACGAGATGTTCTCGTCGTGCCCCTCCGCGGCCTTGGTCGCTGGCGTGAAGATCGGCGCGGGCAACTTGTCGCATTGCCTCAGGCCGCGCGGCAGTTGGACGCCGCACACAGCGCCCGTCTGCTGATACTCCTTCCACCCCGATCCCTCCAGATACCCGCGGACCACGCATTCGACCGGCACCACCCGGCACTCGCGGCAGATCGTCATCCGTCCCGTGAGCCACTGGCGTGTGCGGGCATCCGCCGCGCCCTCCGGCAGGTCGCGCACATCCGTCGAGAGCGCGTGGGTCTCGCACAGCCGTGTTTGTCGGATGAACTCGAACCACCACGTCGAGATCTGGGTCAGCAGCACCCCCTTGCCGGGGATGGGTGTCGGCATGATGACGTCAAACGCCGAGAGGCGATCCGACGCGACCATCAGCAGGCGGCCCTCGCCCGTCCCCGGATCCGCTGGAAGGCGGTACACGTCACGCACCTTGCCCCTCCGGACAAGCGGGAGCGCGGGCGCGGGCGTGGTCGAAGCCATCGGGGGGGAAACGGAGAGCGGGGCGGGTTCGGTGGAACGCGTCATCGCCCATCGTAGTGGTGTGTGGATCGGCGAGTCCGGCTATGCTGGCGGTCCCGGGGACCGGCGCGGCCCCCGGAGCAAGGGGACCGAAGCAAGGGGACCGAAGCCGGATGCTCAGTTTCGCCGTCCTTGAACAGAACGTGCCCGGCTACGTCGGCCCTGCCGGGGCGACGACGGGGTGGCCGCTGCGCCACGCGCACGTCTTCGGCCCAGATGATGTGCCTGTTCAAGCCGACCTCCGCTGCGCCGGCGGCATCATCCGCTGCGAGAAGCGCGGCACCGACTCCGCCGGCCTCAGCCTCCAGTACCCGCTCGATCTGCCTGACCTCGGCAAACTTGCCGGAGCGCTGCCAGGCACGGACGCGGGGAACGGGG
>CAYMWG010000367.1:0-2895 GCA_964393765.1 uncultured Phycisphaeraceae bacterium | reverse complement strand
ACCCCACCCCCCTGGGGCCCTCGTGCCAAGCCGGCGATGTTCAACGATCCGTCGTCGAGCGATTGGCTCAGGCGGATCACGGGGTTCGTCAGGCGGATGCTTGTCGGGCGCACCGCCGAGAGGCCCGCCCACGACAGCGCGCCCGCCCAGTTCAGATCGATCTCGGCCTTTTCAGCGGACAGCAACTCCGCCTCAGGCCCGGCAAGACCCGGGATCGTCAGCCGAAGCCCCCGCAGTTCCACGCGCCCGTCCAGTTCGATGGTGGCGCGCTCGATGCTGACCTCGCAACCCGTCGCGTTCTCCAGGATGGACGTAACCGTCGAGCCAACCCACGGCGAGTTGGAGACCAGCAGCGCGATCGCGAGCAGGATCAGCGGCACGCCGATGAGGACACGGACGGACCACCGCCCGATCCGCCGCTTGCGCCCGCGGACTCTGGCTCGGGGCGATGCATGAAGTGGCGGGGGTGCGGATGTCATTGACCGGCGAATAGTAGAGCCGCGGCGCGGGTGCCCCGGACAGAAAGCGGCCGCGCAACCCGATGGGCAGCGCGGCCGCGCCGGCAGAGATCATTTCTCGGATCAGCCCAGCAGGCGGGCCAGAGCCGCGTCCACGCGTACCCGCCCGCGCTCAAGTCTGTTCCCGAGGTTCTCCGCTGCGGCAGCCCCCGCCGCGGCGACGCCGTCGATGAGCGCCTGATCGGCCCCGGCCTCGGTCAGCCGCTCGATGCAGCTCGCGCCGAGGTTCGACACACGATTGCCCGCACGGTCGGCGATGTTGCCCTGACGCTCCTTGATCCGCTCGGCCGCGCCGGTGAGTTCCTCATCCGTGGCATCGTTGTTGTTCGCGCGGACCATCGCATGGATGCCGCGCGCCGTTGCCTGCTCGATGTCCGACACCGCGTCGCGTGCGGTGGACCGGATCTCCTGGATGCACCGGCGCGCGACCACCTCCGGCGCGGGCTGCGCGAGAGCGGGGATCGCGGTGATGAGGAGTGAAGCGATGAATGCCATCAGACTGACGGGACGCAGAACGGTCATGATGAACTCCTTATTCGACGGGACATGGGCCGGAGGTCCAGACCGGCTGGAGCAACGAATCCGGCAGGGCAGAACTCCTCATTGCCGTGCGTATTGCGGAGTTTGGGCTCGTAAATGTTCGCTTGTGGGGCGGGACGCGCCGATTCGGCTATGCTGGCCTCGTGGCCAAAGTTCGAGAAATCTTTGTTTGCCGGACGTGCGGCGCGGTGCAGAGCCGCTGGATGGGCAAGTGCCCCGACTGCGGCGCGTGGGATGCACTCGAAAGCGAGCGCATCGAGAAGGGCGCCGGGCAGGACCCGCAACGCGGGGTGGTCGAGGCCTGGCGCGCCAGCGGCGCGGATCCTGGGCAGATGCTGGGGGGGGGCGCGATCGGCGGATCAGGCGCAGCGAGCACGCCCGTCGCGGTCCCCATCGCGCAGGCCA
This sequence comes from uncultured Phycisphaeraceae bacterium, assembly GCA_964393765.1. Taxonomy (GTDB): domain Bacteria; phylum Planctomycetota; class Phycisphaerae; order Phycisphaerales; family UBA1924; genus JAHBXL01. The sequence goes on along the minus strand of CAYMWG010000367.1, from coordinate 1,432 downwards.
CGAGTGCCGATGGCCCCTCTCGCCGGCTGGTCACCGGCATCGGCGAACTCGACCGCGTGCTCGGGGGTGGCCTCGTGCCGGGGAGTGTCGTGCTCATCGGTGGCGATCCCGGGATCGGCAAGAGCACGCTGATGTTGCAGGCCGCGGGGCTCATGGGTGGGAAAGCGAGGGATCAAGGGACCAAGGGACCGCGGGACCAAGACTCGATCCCTCGATCCCCCGATCCCTCGGTCCCTTCTCGAATCCTCTACGTCTCCTCTGAGGAATCCGCCGAGCAGGTGCGGATGCGCGCCGCCCGCCTCGGGGCCGCGGCCTCGCCCGGACTCTTTGTCCTCGCCGACACCAACCTCGCGCGCATCGTCGAGCAGACGCGCAAGGTCGCGCCCGGCGTGCTGGTCATCGACTCGGTGCAGATGATCTACAAGGCCGATCTGGACGCCGCGCCGGGGTCGGTCGCCCAGTTGCGCCGCTGCTGCGCGGAACTGGTGTACCTCGCCAAACTCAGCGGCATCGCCGTTGTGCTGGTCGGACACGTCACCAAGGAGGGCCGCCTCGCCGGGCCGCGGCTGCTCGAGCACCTTGTCGATGCCGTGCTGTACTTCGAGGGCGACCGTTACCACGCGCACCGCATCCTCCGCGGCGTGAAGAACCGCTTCGGGACCACCCTCGAGATTGGAATCTTCGAGATGACCGGCGAGGGCCTGCGCGAGGTGCCCGGCGGCCTGGGCATCGGTGTTCTCGATGGCGACTCCGGGGCGCGCGAGGCCAAGGTCGGCGCGGTCGTCTGCCCCGTGATGACCGGCACGCGATGCCTGCTCGTCGAGTTGCAGGCCCTTACCGCCACCGGCTTCATCGGCGCGGCCAAGCGTAAGAGCAGCGGACTGGACTCCAACCGCCTCGCCATGATCATCGCCGTGCTGGAGCAGCACGCGGGTCTGCGACTGGCGGATCGCGATGTCTTTGCCAGCAGCGTCGGCGGCCTGCGCGTGGCCGAACCCGCCGCGGACCTGGCGCTCCTGCTCGCCATCGCGGGCGCGCACCACAAGCGCGCTATCGCGCCCGGGACCGGCGCTGTCGGCGAGGTCGGGCTGGGCGGCGAGGTCCGCTCTGTGACGCAACTCGAGCAGCGCATCCGCGAGGCGGGGCGGCTGGGCTTCACGCGTCTGCTGGTGCCCGCCTCGCAGCGCCCAACGAAGGTAAAGGGCCTGGAGTGCGTTCAGGTGAAGACCGTGTCGCGGGCGATCGAGGAACTGGGGTAGCGCGAAGGTGTTTCAGAGCCCGGAGCGCGAGCGACGGGTTGCGCGGCCTGTATCGAACGCCGCGAGGTCATCTCTTGCGCGCGTGTCCTGTCGGGTGCATCGATTGCAGCGGGCGCATCCCGTCGCTCGCGCTCCGGGCTCTGATGAGCAGGTGGGGGCTCCGGCGACCCGTT
>CAYMWG010000366.1:0-2914 GCA_964393765.1 uncultured Phycisphaeraceae bacterium | reverse complement strand
GGCGTTCCATATTCTGAACTACGAATACGAGCGCTTCCCGATGCTGGAGTACTAGCGGTGGCTCAGCGAGGTTCTCTGCCCAAGCTGCGAACAGGGATCGGTGTGTTCGTAGGCCTGATCTTTGTCTGGGCCGGGTTCGCAAAACTGGCCTCGCCGCTCGCGTTCGCACAAGTTGTCGGCTTCCTGCTGCCCGGCCTCTGGGACGGATCGTCCTTTGCGCGCGGCCTTGCGCTCTTCATCGGTACCGCGGAGGTCGCGTTGGGTTCGATGATCTTGACAGGTTTCGGTGCCAGGCCTGTATTGGCCTTGGCGCTGCTGGCCGTGGCCGGGTTCTCAATCGGGCTGGTGGTCCTCGCCCTGTCTCCGAACGCCCCGGCTTGTGGTTGCTTTGGTCACTTCGCCGCGAGCAGCGGAACGATGGAATCACTCTTGGGCCTCGCCCGGAACGCGGCCCTGGCCTGGATGATCATCTGGCTGCTTGTCGTAACCCGAAACGATTCTCTGTCAATCGTTGCGCGCGCGGTGGTTGTCCCGCGGACCCGCGGTGCGTTTTCGCTTGTTGAACTCCTGGTCGCGATCGTCATCATCTCGATTCTGGTGACTCTGGCGATGCCGCTCCTCGCGGGCGCTCGAAACTCGGCGCGGCTATCCGCGCGTGTTCAAATGATTCGTCAACTGGGTGCGGGCCTTGGGTTGTACTGCCAGTCAAGCCGCGAAATGTTCCCATACTTCGCCACGCGCGGCGACCCGTTGGGACCGATCACGATCCGGGGCGTATCGCTCCCGCCGATCTATTTCCGGAGCCAACGGTGGTTCTGGGCCAGCGTGGTTGTCCCGGATTTCGTCGATGCGCCGCGTGCCGCGATCGAGCCGCCCGGCAGGGCCGTTTACCTCTCGCAGAACAACGGTTACCCGGAGTTCATCATCGCGTCCTCGTACCAGATCACCTCTACCGTCTTCGCCGCTTCCAGGTATTGGAGTGACGATCCTGAGAGCGATTGGAATCTCCTGGAGTATTACAGGCCCACGATGCTCAATGACGTCATGTTCCCGTCTCGTAAGGGTCTGCTGATTGCGGACCTCACGGGTCCGGGCGGCCACCGCGAGCAGCCGGCCTTCCCGGTCGGGATGGCCGACGGCTCCGCCTTCGCGCCCACGGAAGCCGCCTTCGATCCTGCACGCGCCGTTGTGCGGCCACACGGTTCAACCGGATTCCCCGTCGAGGCGACACGGGACGGCCTGGCAGGTTGGGACTTCTGACGGCCCGCCATCTACGACCCCAACTATCCCGGTGCCGACGGCGTACGCATCGATGTTCGGCTCACGCTCAGCGGCGCTGACCGCATCGGCCACGACCTCTCGCCGCTGCTGAGCGCGAAATGCACGCGGGTCGTGCCGGGCACCCCTGATCGCCGCCGCCACATCCGCGGCATATTCACCATGCCCTATGAACCCAAGGTGCCGCCGGAGAGTCTGCGGTAGGCAAGGTCGCGCATACCCGGCACGGAGTGCCGGGCCACCCAAACAGATCAATCCCACACACCCGCCAGCCTCGCCGCGGCCACCAGCAGCAGCGCCGTCACCAGCAGGCGCACCGTCCGCGTCGGCAGCACATGCGTGAGTTGCGCGCCCAGCACGCCGCCGATCATCGCTGTCGGCGCCATCGCCGCGGCCAGGAGGAGGGCGTCTCGCGCCGGCTCGCCGGCCGGGAGCGTGGCGAGTTTCAGCGCTGCGCCCACGATCGCCGTCACGCAGATCACCGCGCTGCTCGTGGCGATCGCCTGCTTCAGCGGCACGCGGCAGAGCATCTGCAGCGCGGGCACCAGCATCACACCGCCGCCCAGCCCGAGCAACCCGCCGACAAACCCGGTGAGCGCAGCACTGACCAGCAGTCGCGTGCGCGTGGTCCGTTGGCCGTCGGCATCGATGCCCTTCTTCGCCATCAGCCGCCAGACGTTGAACGAGCAGTAGGCCAGCAGGAACAGCGCCAGGCCGATCTTCAGTTGGTCGCCCTTGAACATGTTCCCGGCCAGCACGCCCACCACCATGCTCACGAGCGTCGCGGGCAGGAGTGCGCCCAGCAGGTCCTTGCGGACCACGCCGTTGCGGTGGTGACGGATCGCCGCGGGGAACGCGACAAAGACGTTCACCGTCATCGCCGCGGCCATGTAGAGGTGGTGCGTGTTAAGAGTTTTTTCGCCAAAGACCCAGTGCAACGCGGGGAGCATGACCATCGAGCCGCCAATGCCCGCGAGGCCGCCGAGCACGCCGGCCACTAGGCCGATCGCCCCCGCTTCGCCGAGTTGGATAATGGACAAGTGCATGGGTGCGAATCCGTATGAATGTCGAAGCGTAACGCCAACTCCCATGTTCTCGGACGCTCTAATTTCCCCCGTTCCGGGGCGGGCAACGATTAAAACCGTCACATACTGCACCGCCTGTCCACCACAACGTACACAAGTCATTACCCCCGGGCGTTCCTGGGGTAGGCTTCACAAACTCTGCCGGCACAGATCGTTGGGACGCCGTGGTGGCCGTCCCAGCACCTTCCCGGCAGCCTTTTCGCCGCGTTCATACTCGCTCCCATATCCGAAGACTCGTGGAACTTATCGTGAGAACGGAAGCCTCAACTGCATCACTGCTGCATCGCAATCGAGCGGTGCGCGCCGGCCGCGAGGCGGTTGCCGTTCTGGGCATGTGCGTTCTGAGCGCGGTCTCCGCCGTCATCGTCAAGGAATCCATGGCCCGGCGCGAGGTCACGCCTCTTGTGTCTTTGGGCGAGGCTCCGGTCACTCCGCGCGGAGCCGAGCGCATCCCGGCGACGACCGAGGTGTTCGCGGTTCCGGTTTCTTTCGCCGCCGTGGATGTCCCCGCAGTCGATCCATTGCTGGTCGTACACACGGTGCCCGAGCCG
>CAYMWG010000365.1:0-2922 GCA_964393765.1 uncultured Phycisphaeraceae bacterium | reverse complement strand
CCATCGCGCTGCGCAGATCGACCGGATTCTCCCCGCGCTCAAACAGCGCCCGCACGTTCCCCTCGCACACCCGCCGACGCTCCTCAAACCCGATCCGGTCTTCCCCGAGGGCCTCTATCACTGGGCCAAGCGCGGCGATCCCCGGCTCGCGCCGGAGTTCCTCCGGCAGGCGACCGAACTGCTCTCCCGCCGGTGTCCTCAATCCGACTTTTGCGAAACACGCCGCGGCGAGGTACCGCAGCCCCCAATCCGACGGCGTTCCGCGCAAAACTTGCGCGAGCAGCGGCAACGCCGCCCAAGGCCGGTCACCCGATGCCAGTCGCACCAGGTCCTCGCGCGTGAAGGTCCTTCGCCCGCTCGCGCCCGACTGAGACTGTGCGGAAGGGTGCGGCGCGGCCAAAGTGGTCATGGATACCTCATCGACCAATGCCCGGATGCCGACCGATAAAGACGGATATGACGCCCCCGCCAAGCGGCCCTGACCAAAGCGGCAAGCCCGCTCTCAATCTTGTCCGCAAGGACGCAGAGGCCTCCCTCCCCACGAGGCTGCCCGGCCATGGCCCGGGCTACAAAATCCTCTCCGCCGAACAACTGGCGGCGGCTCGCGCTGCGGCCCGCCGGGCAGGCAAGCGGGTCGTCCATTGCCACGGCTGCTTCGACATCGTTCACCCCGGCCACCTCCGCCACCTACGGCACGCCCGCTCGCACGGCGACCTGTTGCTCGTGTCCATCACCGGCGACGCGGAGATGAAGAAGGGCACCGGCCGACCGCTGATCCCCGAGGAACTCCGGGCGGAGAACCTGGCCGCGCTCGACTGCGTGGACTGGGTGTTCATCGAGCAGCGGCCCACCGCGCGCGAACTGCTCGACGAGGTCCGACCCGATGTCTACATCAAGGGCAAGGAGTACGAACTCAACAATGACCCGCGATTCCTGGCCGAGCGCGCGGCGGTCGAGTCCCACGGCGGACGCGTAGTGTTCAGTTCCGGCGATGTCGTCTTCTCTTCCAGCGCGCTCATCGCCGCGCTGGAGCAGTCGATCGACCCCTACCACGCGCGCCTGCGCCAACTCCTGGAGTTGTCCGAACTCGACGGCGCGGAACTCTCTCGCACCATCGCCCGATTCCGCGGCAAGCGCATCCTCGTCGTCGGCGAGGTCATCCTCGACACCTACGTCCTGTGCGACCGCCCCGACATGGCCGGCGAGGCACCGGTGATGACGCTCCGCCCGCTGGAGCGCCGCATGTACGACGGCGCGGCCGCGATCATCGCTCGCCACCTCGCGGCGATGGGCGCGTGCCCCGTCCTTGTCACGGGCCTGCCCAGGAACGACCAGAGCGCGATGCTCCGCCAGCGGCTGCTGGCGGAGGGCGTGGAAGTCCGGAGCATCGAGGTCAGCACCAACATCCCGGAAAAGCAGCGGTTCCTCGTCGGCGCGCAGAAGGTGATGAAGGTCGATCTGCTCGAGCGGCTCGAACTCGATGCCGCGCAGCAGGACGAACTGGTCGGCCTAGCGCTCGACACCGCGCGCGAACTGGCCGCTGCGCCTGGAGACGGGGGGGGCGACGGCTGTTCCGGGGCGATCATCGCCGACTTTGGCCTCGGCCTTCTGCCGCAGTCGGTTCTCGCGCGTCTGTGTCCTGCGATCCGCAAGCACGCGGGCATCATGTGCGCCGATGTCTCCGGTCGCCGCTCCAACCTCCGCGCCATGCGCGACATGGACCTGATCTCGCCGAGTGAATCCGAACTCCGCCAGGCCTACAGCCTGCACGATCAGGGCCTGTCGATGGTCGCGTGGCGATTGCTTGCCGATACGCGGAGCCGCGCTGCACTCGTCAGTCTGGGCGCTGACGGCGTCATCGCCTTCGACCGTTTCAGCGCGCCGGTCAATCAGGAAGCGGGCTGGGCCTCGCAGGTGCGGGGGGAACACGTCCCCGCGCTCTCGGGGCACGCGGTCGATTCGCTGGGCTGCGGCGACTCCATGCTCGCCGCCGCGACGCTCGCGCTGACCACCGGCGCTTCGCTCCTCGCCGCGGCGTTCATCGCCTCTGTCGCCGCAGCGATCCAGGTGCAGCGCCTGGGCAACACCGTCATCTCCGCGACCGACCTCCGTCAGGGTCTCGCGCGGCTGCACGCCTCGCACCTGACCTACACCTCGCCCGAGGTCATCGAGTCCCGCGGCATGTCGCCCGGCTCCCGGCGCGCCGCCGCCGTCGCCGGAGCATCGGCGTGACTCCGACTCCGACTCCGACAACCTCCCCCAAGGGGGAGGTGGCGGCGAAGCAGCCGGTGGGGGCTTCTGCCACTGCTTCACACGCTTTCTGCTTCTCTACCTCCTCTGCCTCCTATTCCCCTCCCGAATCCGCACTCCATAATCCAAAGTCCAAAATCTGTTACGTCCTCCCCACCCGCGACCGGCCTGAACCTCTCGCACGAACCATCGCCGCGCTCGCAGCGCTCCCGCCCCACGACGCGCAGGTCATCGTTGTCGACAACGCCTCGCGCACACCGCCCCGACTCCCCATCGAACTTTCCAACGGCCTTTCAGTCACGCTGCTCATGCGCGACGCCAACGAGGGTGCCGCGGCACGAAACGCCGGCGTTCTCGCGTCCGACACAACCTGCGAGTGGATCGTCATGCTCGATGACGACTCGCGCCCGATGCACGCGGGCCTGCTCGACGCCCTGCGCGATGCGCCGGCCGATGTCGGGGCGGTCCAAGCGGAGATTCTCCTCCCCGGTAGCACGGGCATCCTGCCCGTGGGTTCACGACACGGCCAAGATGGCCGTGCTACGGGTCTCCGCCACGAATCCGGTGGCCTGCCGGAGGTCTTCATCGGCTGCGGCGTCGCGATCCGGCGCAGGGCGTTCCTCGACATCGGTGGTTACGACCCCACGTTCAACTACTACGCCGAGGAGTACG
>CAYMWG010000364.1:0-2982 GCA_964393765.1 uncultured Phycisphaeraceae bacterium | reverse complement strand
CCGGTCCATCGCGTTGATGTCCGCGTCGCTCAGAGCGGCGGGGATGACGGGCGCGGCGGCGGTGGGGGAACGCTCGGCGCGAGAGGAGGCCGAGCGGGATGGCTCATTGCGCTCGCGCTGGCTCGATGAACGCCGGTCCTCGCGCCGGTCGCCCGAATCGGAAGCGTCTGTATCGCGAACATCATCCGATCCTGAGTACGACACAGCATCGTCGCCATACAGATGCTGCGCGAGCGTCTTGGTTGCGAAGTCCTGAATGGGCTTGCTGTTGGTAATGGCCCCCTCGGGAGCGAGGCGAGCCTGGAGCGTGAAACTCACGCTCTGGGCCGACGCTTCGATGGTCGGTGTCTCCACCCGCGTGAAGACGCGCGTGTCCCCGAGGTTCTTGCGGAATGCGCTGACGAGTTCCGAGGTCTCCGCGCTGGCCCGGATGGTGACAGGGTCGCCCTGTGACAACTCGATGGACTCGACCATCACTCCTACGGGCGTTGCGCCGGCAATATCCGCGAGCAACTTGGTCATCGGCCAGCGCTTCTGACCGAGCAGTTTGTAGAACTCAGCCCGGCGGTCCGCCTCGGTCAAACGCGCCGAAAGTTCCGGGAGCGGACCCGCCTGGGTGCGCAGCATCGAATACCGCACCTGCGCAGCCCCCCAGGGCGCGAGCAGCAAGAGGCCGACGCACACCGAGGCGACGATCGCCGCGTTCCGAGGGAGCGAGAGCCAGTCCACCGCGCGCTGGACGATCGGCGTGGCGCGCTGCGGCTCACCGGGAGTCAACCCCACCAGCGCACTCACCGCGGCATCCGGGTCGGAATACAGCGCGACAGCGCCGAGAGCGAGGCCGTAGCGGCCGATCCACTCGCGATCACGGTTCGCGCCCGCGAGGCGGACGGTGCCCGGCAGGTTCATCAGCAGGCCGTCGGTTCCGGGCACGGGCACATCGATCCCGGCGGCCGCCGCTGACTCAGACCATGCTTGCCGCACGGCCTCCGGCCACGCGCTGCCCGAAGCGGACAGACGCAGCGTGCGGCCCAGCGACCGCTTGGGACCGAAGGCCAGAAGCGACAAAGACGAGTTCGGCCGGTCGGCAACGCCGACCATCGCCCCTGCACCCGCAGCGTGAGCAAGACCGGCCAAGGCCGCGATCTCCGCCAGCCAGACCTCGGGGATGGTTGACAGGGGCGAAGCGCTCGTGCTGTCGCTCGCCGATGGCACCCAGCCGGTGAGTACCGCCGCGGCCCGGCCATCAAGTTGAAGGATGCCCGCCGCGCGGCGGTGCCAGGGCAGGCTGGAAGGCAACTCCGCCTCGGCGAGGAGCGAGAGCGCATCGGCCATCGCCGCCCGATCTTCGCCGGTCATTCCGGGGAGCGGCAGGATGCGGCAGACGGTCTGGCTTGCGGGGACGAGCCTGATCACCAACTCAACCTTCCGCGATTTCAAGAGTTCCGGCACCTGCGCGCGATCAGTGAGCGTTGCTTCGGGAGGCGACGGCTGAGACCCCCCGGATTCGGCGATCAGTACGGCCAATCGGCCCTCGGACTGATCCTGCACGCAGGCGATGCGCCCCGCTCGCACGGTCACGACTGAGGATTGGACAGAAGGTCTGGTCATCGGAGACGAATTTCCTTGATAAGCACCGGGAGAGTCGATCGGTCGATGGTCGCCACGATCTCCACCTCCAGACCCGTTCCCGTGTCCGTGCCGCGGCTGGTGACCACGAAGACGTTGGAACGAACGTCAAGGCGAGGGTACAAACCGGCGAGAACCTCGCTGGTGACAGCGGGAACGTCCAGCATGTCCATGAGATTGCCAAAACCGCCAGAACGGGCGTTGCGTTCCAGGATGATCGAGTCGGCGATGCCGGGGGTGATCTCGGCGATGTACTCGATCAGTTCGTCATCGCAGGTGTTGATGTTCAGTTTGCCGGCCCGGGGTGTCGCGACGGCGGGATCGGCGAGCGAGCACTCGTCCAGAAGGAGGCCAATCTCCTCATTGGTGAGGTTCGTCAGGGCGCTCACGGCACGCCCGGAGAGCAGCGTCGCGCCTTGGGGCACGAGGTCGCGCAGCGGGGTGCTGATGAAGTCCGCCAGGGAGGTTACGGTCGCGGCGGAGTCCGAGATCGCCTGGGCCTGCTGGCTGTCAATCTTCAGGCGCTGCTGAACTTCCTCGGCATCGGCGATTGTCAGGTCCAGCCGCGGCAGCCCGGACACCGCCAGGCCGCCGGCCTCGCTCGAGCAGGTGAGCAGGGCCGACCAGCCGGCATCGAGTTTCCCGTCGGAGTTGTCATCGGGCCAGGAAAGGTTGCCATCGTCCTCGCTGGGGTCGAGCACGCCATTGAGATTCCAGTCCTCCCCCCGGACGTACTCGGCCCGCACTCCGACGACGAGTTCGAGTTCCTCGATCGATCGGAAGGGCGCGTTCCGGGGCGCGTAGGCGTGCTTGAGGGAAAGGTATTGGCCGATCTCCGCACCGAGGTCGTTGGGGTCATCGTCGCCGTCGATCCAGTCGAGGATTGAATCGGCGATGGACTCATCCATGTCCGGGAGCAGCAACATGCTGTCGCGCGAGAGGGCGTTGATGTTGAGTTTGGCGTGCGCATCGGCCGCGCCGTCCTTGATGCCGGTGCGGTCCTCGTATACGACGCTATAGGTTGCATCGCCGACCGTGCCGAGCGCGACGGCGGCCAGGTCCTCGCGCAGCCCGAGCGATGCGGCCTCATCGGGCGTTTGGGTGGCAAAGGCGAGCGCGGCGATCTGTGCCTCCAGCCCGGCCCGGGCCGCCCACTTGGCGCGAGTGCGGGCGACCGCCTCGCGCCCCGAGGCCGCGCCGCGCCACGCCGCGCCTTGCAGCCCGGCCAGGACCATCGCGGCGATCGCGACTGTCCAGAGCACGACGAACGTCGTGAACGACCGCTGACAACGGAGTTGGCGGGGCGTGCGGGTCATCGCGGTGGGGGTGACTGAGCGTGAACCGCGGCGCGAG
>CAYMWG010000363.1:0-2982 GCA_964393765.1 uncultured Phycisphaeraceae bacterium | reverse complement strand
CCCCCGCCCCGCCGTGTTCCTCGATCGCGATGACACGCTCATCGCCAACCGCGATGTCACCGCGCACACCCGGCACCCCGGCGACCTGTGCGACCCCGCGCTGGTGCGGTTGCTGCCGGGTGTGGCCGCGGGACTGCGCCGCCTGCGCGATGCGGGCTTTGCGCTGGTGGTCGTCAGCAATCAGGGCGGCGTTGCTCGCGGCGCGTGCGGCATCGAGCAGGTTGAGGCGTGCAACCGGCAAATGCGCGAGTTGCTCCGCGCAGAGACGGGTGTGGAACTCGACAGCATCTATTACTGCCCGTACCACCCGCAGGGCACCGTCGCGCCGTTCAACGTCGAGCACCCGTGGCGCAAGCCGGCACCGGGCATGATCCTCGCCGCCGCGGCGGACCTGGGCCTGGACCTCTCGCGCTCGTGGATGATCGGTGACAGCGAGCGGGACGCGGAGGCGGCGGTCGCGGCGGGGATTGGAGTGGAGCGGGTCGTCGTGATCGACCCGCCCACTCGGCAGGCGCAGCACGGCCTCGTCAGGGGTTTTCAAGCAGCTGTAAACTCGGTTCTGGCGCTCGAAGGCGGTCTTGATGATTACAAAAAGTAGTCGAGGAACAGATCGCGGTCTTTGTAGGTGGCGATCATGCGGTCGATGAAGGTGGACATCCTGAGGTCGTGCTTTGGGACCGCGGCAGTCACCAAATCTTCGTCGATGGTGGGAGGCGACTGTGCAAAGTCGACGACCATGTACGCGAACTGATCGTAGATGCCGCGAAGCGATTTCCACTGGTGGCCGCTCCGTCCGGTGATGGCTCCGTACATCTTGGCATATCGAGCGTGGTCGATGACTACGTCCTCGTGGTCCTCTTTGATGGGACGCAGTGGCATGAGGTAGATGTAGCCGATGGTCGCGAGCGGGAACCGGTCCTGAAGGCTGATGCACTCGCCGACGATGCCTTGGTAGTACTCCAATGCATTCTTTGCGACCGAACTCATCTGGCTCCTGAGCCCCACAATCATCAGAGGACCGTTGGTAGGATGGATCACGCTCACATCGACGTCTTTTGGCTTATGCGAACCGAAAAGCGTCGCTTCCTGCTCGATCGTTACGCCTGCCCGCTTCGCTGCCAGCGTGAGACGGCTACCGATCTGTGACGCCAGGTACGAGTGGAGCAGCTTGATGAACCCTTGGCCGCGAACGGCCTTGACCGGGTCAGCCGCGTACAAGTCGCGCATCTCCAACAGCACGTCGTTCAATGTCTTTGGCGTCATACGCATTCCGCCGCACTGATCGCCCGCACGCCGCCGCTCGAAGAGTTCCGCCAGTGGCGGAGGGTCACGATCGCCGCGCGGAGGTCTGACACTTCCCCGTTTCCGAGTCCGAGTTGTCCCCTGAGCACGTTCTCGTCGCCACAGAAGTACGCTGCTTCGATATCGCCCTTCCCGAGCCTCGCATCAACGCAGCGCGTGTGAGCCTTGGTGGGTCGGCAGGTCGGCACCCGGATGTTCGCCACCTCGCCAGGAATCAGGACCATCACACCCCCGCCCAGCGCGTGTACTTGAAGTTCGCACTGAAGCAGCGTGAGCGAGGTGTACCAAGCAGCGGCAAATCCTTCCGGCGTACCTTGGCGAATGTAGCCGCACAGAAGGCTGTTTGACGCGACAAGCCCTGCGTCGTTGATGACCAGAACAGGTCGATCGGCGAACACGGACAGCACGAAATCGGGGACGCGCACGCCCGGTACCACATACCATGGCTCACGAACCATGCATTTGTATCTTTTATGTATATCCGCGGCTTTGCCGCTCGCGATGTAGCGTTGATCCGCCGCCGTGAGTCGCTGGTGGCTTGTTGGCGGCAGGTACAGTCGTTCGGCGATGCATCCAGGGTTTGAGGTTCGCAATCCGCACGATCGAATCTGCTTACCCGAGGTCAATGCTGGCCGCAAGTTCGCTTCTGGCAGCCCATACCGGCCAATTAATGTTGCATTGGGGTGAAAGAAGTCCTTGTCGCCCGCGACGTACCCGATGTTGAACACGCACGTCTCGGGTAAAGAAGTCGTCGACTCGGCGAGCACGCGCGCTAGAGTGGACAGCGTTCGCTCGGGCAAGAGCGCTTCGAGGAACACTCGCTTGCCGGCCACGATGTCGTCAACCCGAAGCGACGAGGACGGGCTGTCGTCGGCTTCCGTGAACTGAGCGGCGCACTCGAGGGTCTGATAGCGGACATTGGTCGTGGTCCCGCCGAAGCCGTCGGCAAACAGCACGACAACTTCTTGGAGAATGTCCGGGAACAGGCGCTCATGCACACGGACAACTCGTAGATCAGCGAATGACTCGCTCAACTTCGCCCACAGCGGCCTCGCGTATCGGACGTATGTGAGTTCGTGCGGCAGCACCATCGCCAGCCGTCCGCCACGACGGAGGAAGCGCAGGCATTGCAGCACAAACGGCATCCACACGCTGCCACTCGGATCCATTGGCTGGCCGAGCATGGCGGACGCACAGTGCATGGCACGGGTCATGTGATCGGGTGGCAGGTGCCGAAGCCGGACATACGGAGGATTGCCGATGACCGCATCCACCTCGAACGGCGTGACACCCAGAAAATCGCCGAGGAAGGCGTTCTTCTCGGGGAGCAAGCGGTCCTTCAACGCAGCGACAAACGGCTCGTGGACGAGTTCCGCGCCGAACTGTTGAACACCTGAAAACCCTCGGCTCTTGGCCGCGCGGCGTACTGCGCGGAGGAATGCTCCGTCGCCGAAAGAAGGTTCAAAAACTCGGTCGCCGGATTTCCGCGTCACCCACCGGGCCATCGCGTCGGTCGCGGCGGTTCCAGTGTAAAACGATCCGAGCAGGCGGTCGGCACCCCGGCCAGCCACTCGGTAATCCGAGGCGCCTTCAAGGCGTGCAGAGACCGCTGTTTCTAACAGGAAGGAATTCACGTCCAGCAGTGTAACCCGAGTCGGGATCGATTACACTCGGCAAAGG
>CAYMWG010000362.1:0-2992 GCA_964393765.1 uncultured Phycisphaeraceae bacterium | reverse complement strand
CCCCCCACCCTCACCCTGCCCCTCCCGCTTGCCACTGCTTCACCGCTTCGATAGGCCGGATGAGCATGATGACGTTGAGCGTCAGGTTGTCGCGTATCAGGAAGAGCAACACGATCTCGGTTGCAAGCAGGAGCCCGAGCGACCACTTCCAGCCGATGCGCCTGGCGATGGCGAAGCCGATCGCACAGGCGACGATGTCGCCCACGGCGTTGGCGATGCTGTCGCCCAGATAATCCAGCGACATGGTTGCGGTTCGGTACCGGTTGATGATGATGGGCGAGTTTTCGAGCACTTCCCACGCCGCGGCGATGCCGATGGCGACACACAGACGCCAGCGCTGGGGCACCGACCATCGCGGCGCGAGGTGCGCCAGAAGCACCATCGCGCAGAAGAAGATCAGGCCGTGCGCCATGTGGGTGATGCTGTACGGGTCGAACCAGTGCTGCGAGCAGTGGGACGTCCAGACGTTGCTGATCCAGATCGACCAATCGCCCTCTTCGCACCACCAGATGCGGCCCTCTAGCCGCATGGCGATGACGGTCGCACCCAGAATGGCCGCGATGACCAGCCAGGGCAGAACTCGCAACGCTCGGGGCACGGACTGCCGCGTCTGGATCGTCCTGGGGAGCATGTACTGTTGATCGGCACGGCGACAACCTGAACACGACTTGCAGCAGGCATCACTGCGATTGCAACGGCGCCCATTTGCGGTCCGAATGCGCACTCTCGACAGTCTTTTCGATGAAATGCACGCCCCGCGCACCGTCGTCGAGCGTGGGGTAGTCAAGCACTCCTGCTGCTGAACCCTGCTGAGTCATCGCCTCCATCGCCCCCCGGTACACATTCGCAAACGCCTCGATGAACGCCTCGGGGTGGCCGGCGGGGGTCCGCGTCGCGGCCTGGGCAGCCGGGCACAGGTACGCGTTGCCGCGACGGTAGACCTGCTCGGGTTTCCCGTCTGCTCGAAAGTAGAGCGCGTTCGGCTCCTCCTGCCGCCATTCGAGTCCGGCCTTGGTGCCCCACACGCGGATGCTCAGCCCGTTCTCCTGACCGATGCAGACCTGCGAGCAGGTGAGGATGCCGCGGGCGCCGTTGGAAAGGCGCAGGAGCAGGTTGGCATCGTCATCGAGTTCGCGGCCCGGCACGAAACTCGTCAGGTCCGCGCAGATGTGCGTGATCTCCAGCCCGGTGATGTACCGCAGAAGGTGCTCGGCATGCGAGCCGATGTCGCCAATTGCCCCGCCGATGCCGGCACGCTTGGGGTCGGTGCGCCAGTCGGCCTGCTTCTGCCCTGAGTCTTCCAACTTTGAGGCGAGCCAGCCCTGGTTGTACTCGACGATCACCTTGCGGACCTCGCCGAGTTCGCCCTTACCGACCATGTGCCGCGCCTGCTTCACCATCGGGTAGCCGGAGTAGTTGTACGTCACGGCGAACACACCTCCCCCCTGCTTCTGCGCGGCGATCAGGTCGCGGGCCTCGGTGCTACTCATGCACAACGGCTTGTCACACACGACATTGAACCCCGCACTCGCGAACGCGCCCGCGATCGGCGCGTGCATGTGGTTGGGCGTGACGATGGTGACGAAGTCGATGCGTGCATCCGGCCCCTCTACGACCGGGCGCGCCAACTCGCTCTCCAGCATCTCCTGCCAAGTGCCGTAGTTGCGGTCCTGGGCGAGGTTCCACGGCGACTCCTGCCCGGACGCTCTCGCCCGCGCCGGGTCGCTCGACATGCACCCGGCGATGAGTTCCGCCTGCCCATCAAGCGTCGCGGCCATGCGATGCACCGCGCCGATGAACGCCCCCTTGCCGCCGCCGATGATGCCCATCTTGAGTTTGCGCATGGTTCATCCAGTTTCGGAAGAAACTCAGAGGGAGCAGAGTAAGCGGAGAAGAAGCAGAGGAACACTTTGTAAGGGTGGACAGACCTGCCATCCCCCGCTTCAATTCTGCTCGTTCGGAGTTTCTCCTCCTCAAGAAAAAAAAGGCCTAAATCCCCGCCGTGAGGCCGAGCGTGGCGTCACCCTCTCATCCTCTCACCCAATCCTCATCCCGCCTCTGTCTGCTCCGCCTCTGCTCACTCTGAGTTCCTTCCGGTTCTATCGCTCAAACGCGGCATCAAACGCCCGCTCCCCCGCCGGGAAGTCCAGCCGGCGCGTGAATGCGCACGACTCCCGCGCCCCATGGTCGCGGTCCATGCCCGCATCTTCCCACTCGACGCTCAGCGGCCCGGTGTAGCCGACTCGGTTGAGCGAGCGGATGATCGCCTCCCAGTTGACGTGCCCGCGCCCAACGCTCCGGAAGTCCCAACCGCGGCGAACATCACCGAAGGGCAGGTGCGAGCCCAGCACGCCGGACATTCCGTCCCCGCCCTTGTTGTTGCCGGGTCCGTAATGCACCGCGACATCCTTCATATGCACATGGAAGATGCGGTCGGCGAACCGCTCGATGAACTTGTTGGGCGCGATCCCCTGCCAGAGCAGGTGCGAGGGATCGAAGTTGAACCCGAACGCGGGGTGGTTGCCGATCGCCGACAGCGCGGCCTCCGCAGTGTAATAGTCGTACGCGATCTCGCCGGGATGGACTTCCAGCGCGAACTTTACCCCCGCGTCCTTGAACACATCGAAGATCGGTCCCCAGCGATTCGCAAAGTCGTCGTATCCGGCCTTCACCTCCGCGGCGCTCGTGGGCGGGAAGGAGTACCACTTTCCCCAGATGCTCGATCCGGTGAAACCGTTGACGACCTTGACGCCGAGGTTCGCCGCGGCCTTGGCCGTCCGCTTCATCTCTTCCGCCGCACGCTGGCGAACACCCTCGGCCTCGCCATCCCCCCACACCTCGGCGGGGAGGATCGACTTGAGCCGCCGGTCGGCCTCATCGCACACCGCCTGGCCGACCAGGTGGGCCGAGATCGCCCAGCACTTCAGGCCGTGCTTTGCGAGCAGATCGTGGCGCGACTTGCAATAGGTTGCGCCATCGGCCCCCACCGCCC
>CAYMWG010000361.1:0-2993 GCA_964393765.1 uncultured Phycisphaeraceae bacterium | reverse complement strand
GCTTTGCTGCTTTGCTGCTTTGCTGCTTTGCTGCTTTGCTGCTTTGCTGCTTTGCTATGCCGCCTGCTGCAACCACACCAGCACCAGCGCGTCATACAGCGCGTGCGCTCCCACCACGATCCCAAACCCCCGCAGCACATACACGTTCCCCAGGTACGCGCCCGCGAGCGTGATGAACACCAGTTTGTGCCAGTCGGGCGAGCCCGATGCCAGGCGCGGATCGTGGTACACGGCGAACGCGATCGCCGTCGTGGTCACCGCCACCGCGCACGCCATCCAGCTCTTCGCCCCCAGCAGGTCCCGCACGATGAAGTGGATCAGCGCAACACCCACCAGCCGGAAAAGCATCTCTTCGTACAGCCCAGCGCCCACCGAGATCGTCAGCCTCGCCTGCCACGACTCAGCCATCAGATCCCCGCCCGAGCCTTGGAGGCTCGTGCCCGAAAGCCCCGCCAGCGAGCCCATCCGCCTGTACGCCGCGGACATCACCAGCAGCGGGATCGTCCATGCCACTGACTCGGCGAGCATCCCCAGCAGAGTGGCCGTCCGCACGCGCCAATGGTCGCGCGACAAAACGTGCCAGACCAGCAGCACCGTGAGCAGCGCGATCCCCGGCACGAACAGCCCCGCCACGCCGAGAGTCTGAAAGAAGTCGCCAAAGAGTTTCTGTGCCTCGATCGTCTTGCGCGTCCCCGCCTCCGCGTTGGTCAGGTACAGCGCCGAGCCCAGTTCATACAGCAGCACCAGCGGCAGCAAAAACATCAGCACGGGCAGCGGCCGCGTCGAGGCCGCCCAATAGTTGCCCTCGCTCTCGCGGATCCCCGGCGCGCGATCCCCCTCGCGCGGCTCCTCCCGCCGTTCCCTCGCCCCCCCAGCCCCGGCCTTGTGGTTCGCTCTCGCCACCGGCAACAGTCTAGCGACCGCGCCAAAAACAAAACGGCCCGCCGATCCTCTGGCGGGCCGCGTGAGTTCAGTTCTACCCGGCGATCACTTCTTGGCGCTGTCGGCCCGCTCCTTGAGCCGCTTGTTCAGCCGGCTCTTGCGGCGCGAGGCGTTGTTCTTGTGGATCACGCCCTTCGCGGCGGACCGATCGATCAGTTTCTGCAATGTCTGGAACGACGCCTTCGCCTCGGGCACCTGCCCGTGCGTGAGTTTGTTCAGGAAGTCGCGGATCGCCGTCCGCAGGGCACGCAGCCGCCAGCGGTTGCGGGCGTTGCGCTTGGCGTTCTGACGGATGCGTTTCTTGGCCGAGAGCGAGTGAGCCATAGGTAAATCGGTCGCTTTCCAGAGGTTGGGTCGGTCGGTTTGTCCCAGGGAAGGGTCGGGGGAGAAGTATTGGCCCAGGTCGCCCGCGGATCAAGAGCGGCCCCTGGCCGCAGGCACGGGCTCCTTGCCAACCTCCGACCCTATGCTTAGGCTTGCAGCCGCATCGGGCGGGCGTAGCTCAATTGGATAGAGCACCTGACTACGGATCAGGAGGTTGCAGGTTCGAGTCCTGCCGCCCGTATTGCCTCGCCCCGATACCGGGGCCCGCTTGCAGGCCGATTCATCGGCGTTGCTCGCTTTCAGGCCGCCGCTTCAGCGGCGGTGTGCGTGCATGGCAATCACTCACAATCAGTGGTCCATTCCAAGTCCGTTTCAACCGGAAGTATGTACTCGGTGAAAACGCGGGGCGAGGCCTGACGCGAGGCGGTCGCGGAGCTTGACCGGCAAACAATTCACCCCCCGCACGACATGCGCTGCGGCCCTCTCAAATCTCTTGTTGATCTTGAGCCGTTCGGGTTCCGATCCGGGAGTCGTGTTTTTCGGACCTTCTCGTGCCATTCTGCGGTATTGTACGGTCGTTCTGGGGAAGTGGGTTGCACACTGTGGACGAGGGGTTTATCTTTGGATAAACTAGGTGTGACGCCAGACCGATCGAAGTTACCGCCGGGCTGGCGGTGGGCCGATTGGATCGGAGCGACCGAGGCGGAGCGGTATTGGCAGGATGAACTTCCAGAATAGATCCGCCAGATATTCAGAGTGCGATTCGAGGAAATCACTGTTGTTGAACGGAACGGACGGCGACTGCATCTGTCGAAGTGCTACTACAAGGGTCCGATTGGCAGGGCGAAGGTTGTGTATCCGAGTCCTGGCTGGCGTGCCATGTTTTTCCGCGATGGAAACGAGCGGTGTGTTTCCAACTTCAGCAACAAGGGCGATAACGACTACAACAAGGACATGAAGGACGCGCACCAAGCTCGGAATGAACATTTCGCCAAGAAGGCAAAACGACAATGAAGCGCATTAGACTCGCCGACATCCCTGAGTCTCTTGTCGAGTTCAGCCGCGAACGCTACAAGAGCGAGCTGGCTCAAGGGATATTCGACTTGATGGAGACTCAGGGGGTAAAACGCTCACAGTTGGCGGAGCTGCTTGATGTAGACAAATCGAGAATTACGCATCTGCTGACTGGCAGCGAGAACCTTGGGGCGGAAACGATCGCGGATGTTTTTCTGGTGCTCGGCAGGGCTGCGCATCTCACGCTCGGCACAGACCTCGAAACCGTGCGGATGCCAGTTGATGAGGCGAAGTCGCCGGAACCATCTGCTTTGATGGAACCAATTGCAACCGGCAGCTACTCATACATGTCAACGATTACAGGATCGGGAAATGCCAAAACAGTCAAAGAAATCCCGTCCCGAGGCCGAAACTCCTTCAGAAACACTAGCGATGCAGGTCGGCCCTCAGGTGCGCGTGGAGGGCGGTCGTCCAGAGCTGCCCACGGTGTTCTTTGACGTTGTCCGCATTGCCGTCCGGTCGGATGTGCCGATGGTCATTTTGAGTTTGCTCCATCGCATCCCCGGAGTGTCGAAGGATACTGACGCCGTGGAAGTCTTCCGTGGTATCACGACATTTGAGCACGCCACAAAGATCGCCAACGCATTGTCAATCGCAGTCAACCAACAGCCCGCACCCAATAAAGAGGCCGAGAAGTAGCTGGGTCATACCAG
>CAYMWG010000360.1:0-3006 GCA_964393765.1 uncultured Phycisphaeraceae bacterium | reverse complement strand
GGTTGTCGGGATGGCGGGGGCACTTGTGGAAATGATACGCGCGGAACGATGTGACCGGGGAGATTCGACAGTGCCTTGCTGCGCCGGGTCTAAAGTCGTGGTGATGAACCGAATGCTGGGAGCGTGTGTCGTTGGGTTCTTTGCAGCCGCAGCAGCGAGCGGCCCCGATCCGCTGACAGACATGGGCGATTCGACCCTTGGTGACAACGCACGCTTGCAGGCGATCAACCGTGCGTGGAAGGCGGCGGAGAGCGGGACGGCGGATCGGGGGGCGACGCGCGAGGCTCTCAAGAAACTGGTGTGGCTGGTTGGCCGCCCATCGGATCGGGTGCGTGTGCGCGCGATCGAGAAACTGATGACAGACGCCTCGTCGGAGGGCGCGGCGGACACGCTGAACTTGCTTCGCTTGCGCCTCCCGACCGAGACCGGCTGGCCGGTGATCACGATCATCAGCGAGCAGGCTGCCGCGCACAAGGACGAACCGGCGTGGGATGCACTCACGGCATCATTGGTGCGGAGTTACGCGCGCCGGGTGCCGACGCCGCCGGATGCGGATCGGCCTGAGCGGGATGCGCTGCTGGCGCTGCACCCGGGCAGGGAACTTAACGAGATAGTTTTTGGCGTGTTCGTTGACCCGGAGGAGCATGGCTCGGGGGAGGGTGAGTTTGCGGACAAGGCGCGACAAGGTGCCTGGGAACTGCTGGGGCGACTTGATCCGGACGGCTCGCGTCGGGTCGCGATCCTGGGCAAGCACCCTGAGTGGGCGACGAACCCCGCGGTCTCGGAACTGGTGCGGGTTCGCGATGCGCTGGGCGTGGTGCCGGTCACGGGTTCGGAACTTGACCTTGCACGCCGGATGCTCCGCCAGGAAAGCGAGATCGAGCGACAGTGGTGGGCGGAGGCGACAGGCGCGATCGCCGCGCTGAGCGAGGAGCAGCGGCGCGGCTTGCTCTTGCGGCATGTGGAGCCGGTGCGGTGGGCGAGCAGGAACCGTCCCGAGTGGATGGGACTGATGCGCAGCGCGTTGCTGGTCGAGTTGGGATCGCGACTCAAGGGTCGCAAGGGGTGGCGTGCGACGACGGGCGATTCGGAGTGGCGGAAGAAGGGCGAGTCGCTGAAGGATTGGCAGGAGGAACTGACGTGGGGTGATGCGCTGTCGATCCTCGTGATCGACGAGGCGCTGCGGGAGCCCGCGGTGGTGGCCGAACTCTTCGCGGAAGCGTTGAAGGATCGGGCGGATGAGAGCACGGAGTACGGCGGCATTTTGTGGGCGGCGGAAACAATGGCCGCGAGGGTGGAACCGTCGCGGACGACGCACGGCGCGTTCAGAGCGAGTTTGTTTGAGCCGCGACCGACGCAGCGGAAGAACGATCGGACGTTCGTTGCCTCTGAAGAAATGTTTGGCGCGGATACACGGGCGATTGCGCACTACCACTTCCATGTGCAGGTTGCGGCGAACAGCGAGTATGCGAGCCCGGGGCTCGGCGACCTTGAGTATGCGGCGACGCACGGCAGGTCGTGTGTGGTGCTGACGAGCGTACGGGAGGGCGTGATGAATGCCGACTGGTACGTTCGAGGTGATGTGGTGATTGACCTTGGGGAGATTCGAGCGGTTGGAAGGTGATGGGACCGTAGGGCGTTGAGCGGATTGGAGTTGGGTGTTTCGGGACCGGCGCGGAGTGCCGGGGTACACAAGGCAAGACTGGACCGGCAAGGAGTGCCGGTCCACCAAAGACAGGATCGTTGTTGCTACATGTGCTGGTCATTCTGATGCTCGCTGCGATCGCCGTGCATGATGTGGTGGTGCGTGACAGCGCAGCGTTGGGGCGGCATTCGGAGGGCGCGGCGGGTTGGTGGACGCTCACGGTCGTCATCGTGCCACTGATGGTGCTGAGCACTCTGGCGTGGCTGGTGTGCCGGGCGGCGGGAACATTTCTGGATTACGGACGAGGGCGTGCGCTGCTGACGGCGGAGCGGACGAACTCGGCTGCGCGGGTCGGCGCTGTGTGCCTGCACGCGGCGAACGTGCTCGTGTTTGGATGGCTGGACCTGGTCCGGTCGGTAATCGGCGATGTGGTGGTTATCGACGAGTTGATGGCCATAACGCCGCCGCTGCTGGTGTTCTGCGCGACGTGGGCGGCTCAGTACCCGCTGGAGAAGCGGGTGCGGGACGCAGTGACCCTGCGGCAGCTCGATGCCGGCTGCACGGTGTACCCGATGCCGTCCCGTTGGCAGTTCGTGCTGGGTAACTTCCGTCACCAGGTGTTGTTGAGTCTGGTGCCGATCACCATGCTGCTGGCGTGGGCGGAGGGCGCGGAACGGTCACTGGACTGGCTTGCATCCCATCGCGGCGCCGCTTCAGGAGTGCTCGCGTGGCTGGGCGGTGTCGCATCGGATCAATCGACACGGTCGAGCGCACTTCTGGCCGTGCAGTTCATCGGAGTGGGGGTTGTGCTGAGCGTTGCGCCGCTGGCGATGCGGTTTGTGTGGGACACGGTGCGGCTCTCGCCGGGACCGCTGCGCGAGCGGCTGATCGGCATGTGCGAGCAGCACAACGTGGGGGTGCGCGAGTTGCTGGTGTGGCGCACGCACGGGTCGATGATCAACGGCGCGGTGATGGGCCTGTGGGGGCAACTGCGGTACATCCTGCTCACCGATGCGCTGCTGGATTCCCTGCCGCGGCAGCAGGTGGAGGCGGTGATGGCGCACGAACTCGGGCATGTTCGGCACAGGCATGTGGTGTGGCTTGCGGGCGTGCTGATCGCGAGTCTGCTGGGGCTGTCGCTTGTCGCTTCGGTCGCGCTCTGGGCGTGGGCGAGTGTGATTCCCATGGCGCGCGCCGGGCAGTGGGGCGGGAACGTTGCGCCGTTCCCCGGGGCTGCTTGGGCGATTGGCGAGCTCGGGCTTGAACTTGGGAGCGCTGCGGCGATGCTTGGCGGGACGCTGTGCATCTTCGCGTTCGTGAGCAGGCGGTTTGAGTGGCAGGCGGATGCGTTCGCGGCGATG
>CAYMWG010000359.1:0-3013 GCA_964393765.1 uncultured Phycisphaeraceae bacterium | reverse complement strand
GGGCCGACCCGCATCGCGCAGGCAGCACCGTGGGCCCGCGCGCTGGGCGTGGGCGTGCTGACGTGGGGCGTGGCTACGCTCACGACCATCGACGGCGCGCCCCGCTCCCGCCTCGACCAATCCAAGCCCACCCAGCATGTGCTTATCTGCCTTGATGTGTCGCCGAGCATGTATGTCGCCGATGCCGGGCCCGATGGGCGGCAGCAGCGGGGCAAGCGTGCCCGTGCGGTGCTGCAGTCGGTCTTTGACCGCCTGGACATGACGCAGACGCGCGTGAGTCTTGTCGCGTTCTACACCTCGGCCAAGCCCGTGGTGGTCGACACCTTTGACCTCAACGTGGTCGCCAACATCCTCGAGGACCTGCCCCTCGAGCACGCCTTCAAGGAAGGCCAGACCAAGATGTACGACGGCGTCCGCGAGGCGGCGAAGATCGCGGAGAAGTGGCCGCCCGCCAGCGCGACGCTCATCGTCGTGAGCGATGGCGACACGCTCCCAGACTCGGGTGCCCCGGCCATGCCCCGGTCGGTCGTGGACGCGCTCGTTGTTGGCGTGGGCAACCCGTACCGCGGCACGCAGATCGGCGGGCGATCAAGCCGCCAGGATGCCGCATCGCTCAAGCAGCTGGCAGCGAGACTGCGTGGCACCTACCACGATGGCAACGCCCACCACCTCCCGAGCAGCGTCCTGCGGAGTCTGCGGATGCTCAGCACCCAGGCCGATGAGAGGCCCGCGCTGCGAACGATGGCGCTCTGCGCGACGGGTGTTGGGGGTTTGCTCGTGACCGCAGCGTGGCCTGTTCTTGCGGTGTGGGGACTGCCGCGGGCGGTCAGGCGGAGCGAACGTGCCATCGCGGACCGGCAGCGGAATCGCGATCTCGGTGAGTCCAACCAAGAAAACAATATGAACGCGTCGGGCCGCCCGAAGGTATCAGATAGACTGAAGCATTCCCCCGCAGGAGTCTCGACATGAAGACCAGGTTGGCATGGGTCGTATGGGCGCTCGCACCTGTTGGCGTCGCCGCCCTGCACATGGGTCCGGGGCAATGCCTGATGAAGCGGGACGATGCCGGAGCGCATGTCCGCGATGCGCATCTCGCCGAGGAGGGTAAGGACTGGACAACCGCCGCGGCCAACTATGCCGAGGCTCGCGAACTGTTGCCCGAGGCGGCCGAATCCGAGCGCCTGAAACTCGCGGTCGCCCAGGCCAAGGCCCATGTTGAAGCCGGGGATTTCCTGGAAGGTGCGCGGCAGTTCGAGGAGTTGATCGCGCGTCAGGCAGCCTCCGCCGCTCCGGATGAGAGCGTGCTGAAGGAGTTGCGGTCCGAACTTGGCGAGGTGGCATATCTCACGGCGTGGATCATGCGTGTGGAGGGCGCAACGGCGGATGAATGGAAGCCCGAGACCGAGAAGGCCCGCCAGCAGTTCCGTCTCCTCTCCGAGTCCCACGCCGACGATGCGGACGCGGAGGGGTTCAAGAAGAACCTCGAGGCCGCGATCCGTCTGGAGCAGATGGACCTGAGCGAGTTGCTCGCCCTCCCGCTCCCCAAGGAGTGCTGCGGCAAGTGCAAGGGCCTGTGCGACCAGAAGCGCAAGCAGCGCATGAGCCAGTGCAAGAAGCCGGGTGAGAAGGATGCTCGCGAGCAGATCAAGAGCGATTCGGCGGGGGCTGCGAAGAAGACCGGGAACGGGTCGTGACCCGGAGCGATGACCCGCGAGGTTGACTGCTTCGCGCGGCCGATACCGCGACAAGATAATGGGAGCGGGCCGGGAACCGATGCACTTGAGGTGAAGATCATGGTTCGAGCGATCAGTCTGCATTCTCGGTCGCTGGCCGCAGTGTGCATCGCGCTCAGCGGCGCATTCAGCGTGCCCCTCCAGGCACAGGTCTACCAGATGGGCACGCCCGCGATGGCCTACGACCCGGAGATGGACGGCCAGCCGGGGATGCCCAATCCGCGCGCCGGTGACGATGAGATACCCGACTTTGATCCCTTCGAGTCGCGTGGCCGACGCGGTGGCGGGGGCGGGCAGCAGGACGACCCGCGCCTCACGCCCAAAACCGACCTAGGCAAGAAAATTGCGCAACTCGACCTGATGCGCGACCAGCAGATGGTCCTGGCCGCGCGTGCCCGCCTCGCCGCCCAGGCCCGCGAGTTGATGCTCAACCCCCTCCCGACTCCGCCGACACCAGCGTCGCCGCCCGGCCAGCCCGGAGACAAGCCTGTTGACGGCGTGCCGGCTCCAGCCACACCCCTTCCGCCCGGCCCAGGGCCGCTCTTGCCCGCGATCCCAACGGATTTCCTTCCCCCCGGCATGACGCCCGAAATGCTCATGGCGATGATGCAAGGGAAGGGGGGCGGCGCCGAAGCGTTTGATCCCGAGGGGCTCGGCGAGGAAGGCATGGATGGCGCGCAGCCGGACCAGCCCGGGGGGGGCGGCGCTGGAGCGATGAACCCCGAGCAGATCAAGGCCTTGCAGGAAAAGCAGGCTGCGATCACCAAACAAGCCGAGCGCTTCCGGATGATGGTCATCGCGGGCGACTGGCCCGGGGTCGGGGAGTTCCTCACTGCCGAGGCCGGCGAGGATGCCCTGGCGATCTACAACATCGTGCTGATACAACTTGCGCAGCGCGACCAGGCGCTGGTGCCCGATGAGGTCATCGCGCTCTCGGACATCTGCCCCACCGACCTCGAAGAGAAGTTCATCGAGAAACTCGGCGGCCTGCTCAAGGCCACGCAGAGCCGCGGCAGCCAGGCCGGCGCGGTCGCCGCGAAGGTCCGCATCGGCACGAAGCACTTCGGGGGCGCGGACCCCGCAGCGCGGAAGCGAGCGGCAACGCTGCTCGTCGCGGCCGGCCTGCCCGTCGAGGCGCAGGTCTACCTGCCGCCGCTGGCGCAGGCGCGCGAGGGAAAAGACCCGGAACTGCTGAACCTGTACGCGGTGTACTTCGCCGCGCTCGCCAAGGCCCGTCAGGGCACGGAGCGTCAGGCCGCGATCGATCAGGGGTGGGAGGT
>CAYMWG010000358.1:0-3020 GCA_964393765.1 uncultured Phycisphaeraceae bacterium | reverse complement strand
TGCCGTCGCCGAGCGGGCTTGGCCCGTTGACTATTTGTTGCGTCGTGCTGGTAAGGAGAAGACCTGAAGCCTTTTGTCGCATTTTTCGTGACCGTTGCTCTGATAGCGCAGGCCGCTCATTCCCAACAGAGCCCTTGTGGTAGCTGCCCGCCTGATTATTGCTCACAAGCAAACCCTCCGGCTGGATGCGCGCGATGGGTCAACGGCCCCGTCAGCATCGGCGTTGATGTTGCGGGACGAGTCGAAACATGTATCTGCTATTGCGATGCCAGGGCCGAGTATGATGTCACGATCACTCGCTTCTCCTCTCCATCTGGCACCGTCAACGTTTACATCGACGCCTCGACAACGGTGGACCTCGGCGACATTTGCGTGAACACGACGGGCACATCTCACACGATCATCCTGCATGTCGGTGCCTTTGACGACCGGGTTCGCAGCGTGCGATCGATCCGAAACACTGGGGACGGACTCATGCTATTGAGTGAGGTGTGGGCGACGGGGAATATTGGGGAAGAAGTTGATGCGCCCGACTTCGCAATCGAGGTCGACCGAATCTTGACGATCAACACGTTGGACAGCATCTTGGGCGGCATCAAAGCCACGGGCGGTGGAATAGGGTTGATTGTCGCGGCCAACGTCTTCGCGGACATCGTTGCCGAGGGAGACACGCCTACCGGAACGATCGGAGCGATCGAAGTTAGTGGCCAAATCGGCAGCAGTGTCGCAGGCAACATCAACATCCACTCACACAACGATACGGGCACAGTTCTTGCCTCCCGAATCTACGCGGACATCGACACGCGCGTGGGCGGCGGCAATGGGAACCTCACCCTTCTCCGAACTACGGGCACCACCGCCAACATCTTCCGCGGCAGCCTTGTCACGAAGTCCATTGTGGGCACCGCGACTCAGCACGGGCTTCAGGTGTATGGCGACCTGGATGCGAACATCACCATCGAGGAGGATGTCCGCCGCGCGATTATCGTCTCGGGCGAGTTCAAGCCCGGAAAGACGCTCGAAATCAAGGGTCAGATGCTCAACAACGCCGGCACGAATCTCGGCGCGCTGAGCATCGGCACGCTCGGCGGCACGGTCAAGTTCACGCGCTCCAGCGCCGCAATCCAAGCGCCCGTCACCATCGGCACGATCGCCACGACTGGCCGCCTCGAGACCAGCAACACGCTGGAGACCGGCCGCACGATCTCGATGACCGGGTACATGGACGGCCTCATCAAGATCGGCGACAGCCTTGTCGGCAACATCGACATCGACCAGTCGCAGGGCCTCCGCGGCCAGATCATCATCAACGGCGACGCGATGACGACACCCGGCACCTGGACCGGCAGCGTTCTCATCGGGAGCCTCACGCTCAATCAGAACCAGGCCCAGCCGTACGACGCTCCCTACTACGACGCGTTGCCCTCGGTTCTCGGCGGCGGGTCGGTGGGCCTCGCGCCGTTCCGTCTACACGAGAAGGCCTGCACGCCGCCGCACGGCATCCTTGTCGGCGAGCGGAACCTGCCGCGGTGTACACGGACTTTGACGGCTCCAACTACCCGGTCATCATCGTGTCGTACGGGCCGGTGACGAGCGCCACGGTGAATGTCGAGATGGGCGTGCTCGTCTCGGAGTGCCCGGCATCGGACCTGAGTGTGATGTTCATCCGCACGCTCGCACCGCCGCCCAACAACAACCCGCGCGAGATCGGCATCCGCTGCACCAGCGAGAGCGCCATGAAGGAGGGCGCGTTCCGAGTCCTGCCCACCGAAGTGTTTAGCGACGATGTGACCGGCAATCCCCAGGTGATCTGGCCGCTGGACGCGTGCGCTGAGCCGGCGCGGCGCTACCTGTTCGCGGTCGGG
Source organism: uncultured Phycisphaeraceae bacterium (assembly GCA_964393765.1). Classification (GTDB taxonomy): domain Bacteria; phylum Planctomycetota; class Phycisphaerae; order Phycisphaerales; family UBA1924; genus JAHBXL01. The sequence goes on along the minus strand of CAYMWG010000358.1, from coordinate 1,155 downwards.
CCGGACTGCAACGCCAATGGCGTGGACGACCGGCATGACATTGATCTGGGGGACGAGTTCCCCAACGACAACCTCCCCGACCTTGACGCCGACGACAACGACATCATCGACACCTGCACCTACAAGGACTGCCGGTGCGACTGGGACCGGAGCGGGTCATTCACAGTGGCGGACATCTTCGCGTTCCTGTCCGCGTGGTTCGCCGAGTGCGACGGCAGCGGCGGGACCACGACCCCGCCGTGCTACGGGCGCGATGCCGACTTTGACGGCATGAACGGCCGCGGCGTGCCGGATATCTTCGCGTTCCTCGCATGCTGGTTCGGCTCGCAGGGTGAGACTTGCGAGGGTGGGTGACGGAGCGGCGAATCGACTCGCCGGATTCGTGCCATCGAGATTCCTCGGATCAGCGCTGTCAGCGCGGCGTGCCGCGTGAATCAGCCATCCATGCCGCGCCGCCGATGATCATGGCCAGGAGCAGCGCCGCGGCCCCGAGAGCCTGGAGCACGGGGTCGTAACGCTTCAGGCCGGTGGAGAGAACGCCCAGGCCGGTGAGCACGAGGATCAGGACGATGGTCCAACTCGCGCGGCTCGAGGGCTTCTGCGCATCAAAGTCCGGGCCGACATCGGCGGTGTCCCAATCGACCGCCGCGCCCTCCGCACGAATGGCCTTCAGGAGCGACCTGGCGTCCTCGAGTTCGCGTTGATACACGAGCACCTTTGCCCCGCCGACCGCCCCGGCCCACAGCGAGGTGGTCGCGGTGTCGATCGCCTGCGCGGCCATTCCCCGCTGGCGCAACGCCGCGGCGACCGTCTCGGCCTCGAAGGCCGATCGCGTCGTGATCAGCACGGCGGTGGATTCATCGGAGTCGGAGAACATGGGGGGATGCAGCGAGGGGGACCAGGGGAATGAACAGGGGATGCTCAGTAACCGTACGGTGGCTGGCGGGTCCGCGTCGGGCGCGTGCGAGATCATGCCGCAGCCGAGCCGATCGATACAGTTGGATCGCGGTGGGGCGGCGGGGTTTGGAGAGACACGCGATTGGCAAAAGAACCTATCGACAAGGCAACCTCGATCGCACCGGAAGCGCCTTCACCCGCACCGCCGCAGCCGCTCGCGTCCGATGGATTGGGGAACGGGGCGACGATGGCGGGGAC
>CAYMWG010000357.1:0-3027 GCA_964393765.1 uncultured Phycisphaeraceae bacterium | reverse complement strand
TAGCACGAAGTCTATGGAATGAACCGACGCCATGGCCAGGTGGGCCGCATCGCCCACGGCCCCTGCCGGCATCACCTTCGATCAGATGTACTCCGCGACAATCCTTTGCAGCCGCGGGCTGCTGGACAACAACGGAAGGTCCTTGATCAACTCGAGTGCCGCGGCGGCCTTGCGTGATGGCGCGGCGGAGAGTTCGTTGAGAACGTACTCAGACGTGACGAGTCGATAATGCTTGCGGTAACGAGCCCACCAGTCCCGCGTAGCGAGCATCACGTTGCCATAGGTGGCGCACTTCGTGTCTCAAAGTAAAAACTGGGGATCGTGGTTTCGATGTAGACGGTGCGCACGGGAGGAGTTTATCGTGCGGTCGGCGGCGGTGCGCCTCGGGTGTTTTCACCCCATCTCCGGGTAATCCGTGTATCCCTCCGCCCCCGGCGTGTAGAACAACTCCGGCCGCGGCGGGTTCAGCAGCGCGCCCTCGCGTAACCGCCGGGGCAGGTCGGGGTTGGCGATGAAGAGGCGGCCGAAAGCGACGCCGTCCGCCGCGGCGGAGTCGATGGCGCTCCGGCCCGTCTCGCCGGTAAATCCCTCGTTGACGATGTACGCCCCGCCCCCGGCAAGTTGAAACTCGCGGCGTAGTTTGGGCGCGAGCCAGTCCGGGCCGACTGATTCGCGCGAGCAGATGAAGGCGAGTTTTCGGTGGCCGAGTTCGCGCGCGAGGTAGGTGAATGTCGCCTCGCGGGTCGAGTCGCCCACCGAGTGGAAGTCGGTTCGCGGCGAGAGGTGCACGCCGACCCTACCTGCGCCCCAGACCTCGATGCACGCATCCGCGACCCCGAGCATCAGTTTCGCCCGGTTCTCGATCGACCCGCCATAGGCGTCGATGCGCTGGTTTGACGACTCCAGCAGGAACTGTTCCAGGAGGTACCCGTTCGCGCCGTGGATTTCCACGCCGTCAAATCCCGCGGCCCTGGCGTTGGCCGCAGCGCGCTTGTAGGAAACGACGATTCCGGGGAGTTCGCCCGTCTCCAGCGCGCGGGGCGTGACGAACGGCTTCTTGGGCGTGATTCGGCTGACGAAGCCCTGGGCGGCGATGGCGCTCGGGGCAACCGGCGTTTCACCGTTGAGATAGAACGGATCGGAGATGCGCCCGACGTGCCAGAGTTGCAGGAAGACGCGGCCGCCCGCACCATGAACCGCGGACGTGACGGCCCGCCAACCCTCGACCTGCTCATCCGACCAGATGCCCGGCGTCGCCGGATATCCGACGCCCATCGGGTCCACCGATGTGGCCTCGGTGAGAATCAGACCGGCACTTGCTCGCTGCCGGTAGTACTCGGCCATGAGGAGAGTCGGCACGCGCCCGGGGTTGTCCGCGCGGGAGCGCGTGAGCGGGGCCATGAGCACGCGGTTGGGAAGAGTGATGTTGCCGAGCGTTAGCGGATCGAAGAGTGTCGGCATTTCTTACTTCAGCGACGCCATGTCGATCACGAACCGGTACTTCACATCGCTCTTGAGCATCCGCTCGTACGACTCGTTGATCTTCTGGATCGGGATCATCTCGATGTCGCTGACAATGTTGTGCTTGCCGCAGAAGTCAAGCATTTCCTGCGTCTCGGGCAAGCCGCCGATAAGCGAGCCGGCGATGGTGCAGCGCTTCATCAGCAGCGGCCAGACGCTCGGCGAGGGGTGCGGATGCTCTGGCGCGCCGACCAGGCAAAGAGTGCCGTCAACTCGCAGCAGGTTCGTGAACGCATCCAGATTGTGCGACGCGGCAACGGTGTTCAGAATGAAATCAAAACTCCCGGCGTGCTTGGCCATCTCCGCCTCGTTCTTGGAGATCACCACTTCTTCCGCGCCGAGGCGTTTGCCGTCCTCGACCTTGTTCTGCGACGTCGTGAACAGAACGGTGTGGCAGCCGAACGCGTGCGCGAACTTCACGCCCATGTGACCCAGCCCGCCGAGGCCGACGATGCCCACCTTCTTTCCCCTCGCTCCTCGGTCCGCGCCCCAGTGCTTGAGCGGCGAATACGTCGTGATCCCCGCGCACAGCAGCGGAGCGCTCGCCGCGAGGTCCAACTTGTCGGGCAACCTCAGCACGAACCGCTCATCAACCGTGATCGACTTGCTGTATCCGCCGTAGGTCATCTTGCCGGGGAAGTGAACATCCGGGCTGGCGTAAGTTCCCACCATCCCCTTGTCGCAGTACTGCTCCAGTCCCCGTTCGCACTGCGGGCAGCCGCGGCAGGAATCGACCAGACAACCGACAGCGCTGCGGTCTCCGACCTTGAACTTCTTGACGTTTGCGCCGACCTTGGTCACCTTGCCGACGATCTCGTGCCCGGGGACGACCGGGAACGAGATGAACTCCCATTCGCCCCGGGCCGCGTGAAGGTCGGAGTGGCACACGCCGCAGAAGAGGATTTCCATCTGCACATCGTGCGGACCCGGGTCGCGCCGATCGATGGTGAACGGGGCGAGCGGGGTCTTGCCGGTCTGTGCGGCATACGCGGCGGCCTTGATTGGCATCGGTGTTCCTTCCTTTCGGCACGCCGCAACGGGTGCGTGGATGGACTGCGGCGGGTTTCATGGAAGCCGGAGAGGGAGGGCGTGTCAAACGCGGGCAGCCTGCCAGTCGCCAGAGCCCGCGCCGAGTACCATCGCGGCGTGACGGATGTGAAGGCTCGACAAACGCTTACGCTGGCCCACTCCCCGGACCCGGATGACGTCTTCATGTGGTGGCCGATCACGGGGAAGATCGACCCGGTTCGGAATGACGATCGCGGCTACGGCATCGTCGTGGAGCCGGCGCGACTGGACACGGGTCGTCTGGCGTTTCGCGCCCTTGCCGAGGACATCGCCGTTCTCAACCGGCGTGCGATCGCGCAGGGCGATCTCGAGATCACGGCTATGTCGATGTTCACCTGGACGCACTGCCGCGAGCGATATCAACTGACAGCGTGCGGGAGTTCGATGGGCGAGGGGTACGGCCCCAAGGTCGTGTCGCGGCAAGGGGCGGCGAAGGAC
>CAYMWG010000356.1:0-3029 GCA_964393765.1 uncultured Phycisphaeraceae bacterium | reverse complement strand
GGGCGGGGGAGGGGCCGGGCATGAGGACGGGCACGCCGCCGGGCAGAGTTCGCACCCCGATCGGGACGTCCGCATCTTCATGCACTTCGACCTGTCGATCAAGGAATCGCCGGTCGGCGATACCTGCGACTTCGACCCCGAGACCCACGGTCTGGTGCTCTACAAGGACGACTCCTACTTCCTCGTCAACGCCGTTGACGGCGACCAGGTGGGGATCGACCACTGGGCCATCGGCACCAAGCGCGTCGGCGGGGCGGAAGGCACATGGCGCGACGCCGAAGACGGCGAACTTGGGCGCAACGCGATCTCGCAGGGTTCGGTCGATGCTACGGTGGGCGTGAATCTGTCGGTGCCGCGCAAGGGCGAGGCCACGGGCGCGATCTGGCTGGCCTGCGGCGACTCCTACGAGCGCGTGCGCGAACTCAACCGCGTGATCCACACCAAGACCGTGGACCGGATGATCGCGCGCACCGAGGCGTACTGGAAACTCTGGACCCGCAAGGAGGTGCAGGGCTCGCCCCTCTCACTGCCCGATTCCCCCGGCACGCAGACCAGCATCCAGCACTCCCCGCTCCCGCCCCGCGTGCGCGAACTGTTCATGTCCAGCCAACTGATCCTCCGCACGCAGATCGACAACCGCGGCGCAATCATCGCGGCGACTGATTCGGACATCTCGCACTTCGCCGGCGACCATTACGCCTATTGCTGGCCGCGGGACGGCGCGCTGGTCGCGCAGGCGCTCATCCTCGCCAACCAGAGCGAACTGTCGAGAAACTTCTTCCACTTCTGCGCGCGGGTCATCAACAAGAACGGGTACTTCCTGCACAAGTACACGCCCGCGGGGCACCTTGCCAGTTCGTGGCACCCGTGGATCCTCAACGGGCAGCAGGTGCTGCCGATCCAGCAGGACGAGACCGCGCTGGTGGTCTGGGCGTTGCGCCTGCACTTTGAGACGTTCCGCGATGTCGAGTTTGTCAAGCCGCTCTACACCTCTCTCGTTGCTCAGCCGGGGGAGTGGATGTGCGAGCATGTGGATGCCAACGGCCTGCCCAGGCAGAGTTGGGACCTGTGGGAGGAGCGGCGCGGCATCCACACGTTCACCGTCGCGGCGACCATCGGGGCGCTGCACGCGGCGGCCGCGTTCGCGGCGGACTTTGGCGACACCGATCGGGCGGGCCGCTTTGATGAGGCCGCGGAGCGGATGCGCGATGCACTGCTCAAGCACCTGTGGAACCCGGAGGCCAGCAGGTTTGCGCGAATGGCGACGCCCATCGAGGACGGGGGGAAGGTCACCGGCTACCGGCTCGATATGACGCGCGACAGCGCAAACTACGCCCTGTTCGCGTTCGGCGCGTTCCGGCCCGGCAACCCGATGGTCGTCAGCGAGATGCGGTCGCTGTGGGAGCGTTTGTGGGTGCGGACGGATATCGGCGGGTGCGCCCGATACGAGCGCGACTACTACCACATGGTCGAGCGGCAGAACACCGAGACCGTGCCCGGCAACCCGTGGATCATCTGCACGCTCTGGCACGCGCAGCACCGCATCGCGATGGCGCGCTCGCTCGAGGAACTCCGCGCGGCGATGCCCCTGCTCGAATGGACCGCCGACCGTGCCAAGGCCAGCGGCGTCCTGGCCGAGCAGTATCACCCGTACACCGGCGAGGCCCTGAGCGTCAGCCCGCTCACATGGAGCCACGCAACGGTGGTGACGACGGTGATCGAGTACCTCCGCAAGCACGAGCGGCTGATCGCCGAGGCCAATGCCCCGGCGGGTTATGCCGAGAGCGGCGTGGCGTAAGGCGGGAAGGAACACAGAGGAAGCGGAGCAAGCAGAGGACAGCAGCGCGGAGAGCCGATAGCGAGGCGAAACCTACCACGGAACCGGGCCGAATCGCGACCATCGCCTGAGCCGCGTCCCCGATACATGCATCGGAGACTGATCCAACTTGCACGAAAGGGCCTTGCTTCCGGGCCGGACATCCCGGTAGATGAAGCCTGATCCCTCTGCGTTCCTTCTGAACTATCGCCCCAGCACCTGCTCCAGCCTTCCGCCCGCCTCCCCCAGCATCCTCTCCGCAGCCGCGGCATCCGCACCCAGCCGCTGCATGACAACGGAGGTCTTTACTGATCCTCCAGCGCGATCCAGCAGCGAAAAAGACCCGTCGCGCGACAGCCCCGTGAGTGTCGCCACGATCCGCGCTGCCCGGTCGCGCAGTTTCGCGTTTGTCGCCCGCATATCGACCATCAGGTTCTCGTACACCTTGCCTGAGCGGATCATCAGCGTTGTGGAAATGGTGTTGAGCGCGAGTTTGGTCGCCGTGCCCGCCTTCATGCGCGTGGAGCCGGTCAGCACTTCCGGCCCCGTCGCGAGCAGGATGAGATGGTCCACGAACACCGGCTTCGCAATCGGCGAGCAGCAGAGCAGTCCCGTGACGCACGCCGCTGTTAGTTCCTTGGCAATGCGCAGAGCGCCCAGCACATACGGCGTCGTCCCACCGGCCGCGATCCCCAGCACCGAATCGCGCGAGGTCAACTTGAGCGCCGCGAGTTCTTCCCGCGCGCCGTCCGGGTCGTCCTCTCGCCCTTCGCTCGATTTCCGGAGAGCCGAATCTCCACCCGCAATAATCCCGACGACTCGCTCTGGGGGCGTGCAGAACGTCGGCGGACACTCGGATGCATCCAGCACGCCCAGGCGCCCGCTCGTTCCCGCGCCGAGATAGATCAGCCTCCCGCCCGCGACGAACCCGGGCTCCGCTGCCTCGATGAACGCAGCGATCGCCGGCCGCGACGCCCGCACCGCCTCCAGCACCAGCGCATCTTCATCGCCGATCACATCGACGCACTCGCGTACGGACAGTTCGTGCAGGCGCATGGTGCGGGGGTTCCGCTGCTCGGTGAGGATGTGCGAGCGGTCGGCAGGCGTGGGCGATGACGATGCAGCAGTGGGGGGCATGTGCGATTATCCTTCGCATCGTCAGAGCCCCGAGCGCAAGCGAGTGGGTTGCGCCGGTGTCTCGCCCCACCTCCTG
>CAYMWG010000355.1:0-3039 GCA_964393765.1 uncultured Phycisphaeraceae bacterium | reverse complement strand
CATGCCCAGCACCGCGCGCACGACCCCGGCATCGTCGGTGATGCGGAACTCCCGCGCCTCAACGACGCGCGTCTGCGCGCGGGCACGTTCGGTGCTCGCACGTCTCGCCGCCCCCGCGACTCGGTTCTTGATGCCGGTCTTGCTCGCGCTGATTGATGCTCGGGCCTTTGCCTTCTTCTTCGCCATGCTAAAGACTCCCGGCACGGCCGCCCGCCTCGCGGCCGGTCGTGCGAATGAACCGTGATGCCGCCCGCCCGGACACCGGGCCGCTCAAGTCACCTCAACGTCTAGCGAAAGAATAGCGGGCGTATTCCCATGGCCGGTTCGCGGAAGTTTTGCTGATCGCGCCGCCGGCGCGGGCACGCTCGGGGCCAGGCACGCCGTCTCACCCTGGGTTCCGCCGCAGCGGGTTGCTCGCCGGCGGGACGGTTGTCGCGTTCGTCGAGTCGCCTGTCAGGCCCGCCGCGCCGGTCGTCGCGTGCGACGGATGCCGTAGGCAAGGCGGTCGCGGGCTACGCGCCGCAGCCAGCGGCCTGCATCGACTTGCGGACGGACTTCACGTGGGGGTGGTTCTCATCGAAGTGCTTGCGGAGGATGCCCAGGGCCTTCTTGAAGTTGGCGCAGGCCGCGGCGCGGTCGCCTTCAGGCCCCGGAGGGGCCGCGGGGTGTAGCCACGGGTGGAGCGCAGCCCGGCGCGAGCCGGGCGCAGCGCAACCCGTGGGAGCGGGCGTCCCATTCATCGACTTCTCTTCTCCTTGTTTGAACCGCCCCGGCGGGGCGGAGGAAGATGCTCGCGTGCGGTTGCCGCACGATGGGCCCAAGACTCCTCCGCCCCGCCGGGGCGCGAGAGGAATCGGAGTGTCTTGCTTCCACGGGTTGCGCTCGCTCGCGGACTCGCTCGCTCCACCCGTGGCTACAGGCCAGCGTCCCTCCGGGACGCGTGCAGGGGATGCCGTAGGCAAGGCGGTCGCGGGCTACGCGCCGCAGCCAGCGGCCTGCATCGACTTGCGGACGGACTTCACGTGGGGGTGGTTCTCATCGAAGTGCTTGCGGAGGATGCCCAGGGCCTTCTTGAAGTTGGCGCAGGCCGCGGCGCGGTCGCCTTCGTCCTCGCAGATGTGCGCGAGGTTGGAGTAACTGATCGCGAAGGTGGGATGGTCCGGGGCGAAGTGCTTGGAGTCGATCGCGATGGCCCGCTGCATGCTCGCCCGCGCCGCCGGAACACGACGGCTCGGAGCGCGCAACTTCCCCCAGCGTACACCATGAGAGCGCGGATGTTGAGCCCGCGCCGAGTGCTCCGCCGCTCCGGCTCGACGGCGTGCGCATTCTGGTGGTGGATGACGAAGCCGCCGCGCGCCGCGGGTCGGCCGTGTAGCGGAGGGACCCTGCGCGGATGCTGATCGCCCTCTCCATCCTGCCTGTCGTCATCCTCATCGTGCTGATGACGCTGCCCGTGAAGGGGTCGCGGTGGGTGCGGTTGCCACTGCCCGCGCACGTCGCGCTGCCGGCGGTGGCTGTGCTGGCGTACGGGCTGCAACTCTTCTGCTTCAGGCCGGTGCGGACGGGGGGAGCGAGCACCGCATCTTCCGCGTCGCCCTGGGCGAACCGACGCCGACCGATCCCGCTGCCCTCTCGTTCCTGACCATGACCACCAAGACCGCCTTCGCCACCGACTACCCGGCGGCGGCGGGCGGCAAGACGGCGGTCTACATGCTGCGCTGGGTCAACACACGCGGCGAGAAAGGCCCGTGGTCGGAGGTCGCGGCGGCGACAGTGGCGGCGTAGGGACCTCACCGAATCCGCTTGCGCTGTTCGGCGGTCAACGTGGCCGGGTCGATAGGCTTCCAGCCATTGCCCGCCGGGGGTAAGTCGTCCTGACCCACCCACATGTACCCCTGGGATGGTCCCTGCGGCCCCCCGACGGGGCCGTTGCTGAAGACCTCCACAAGCCTTTGCCCGCCATGACAGCCTCGCAGCGCGAGCACAACACCCGCCGCGATGCAGAGCACGAGAGCCGGAAGGACGAGTAGGCGGGAACGGTATGGGCGCATAGGGACGATTATACGGAGCCGCGCCAAACTGAGCAGCCCCGCGCCGACCGACCCCGCCGCGCTGGTCTTCCTGACCATGACCACCAAGCCGACCTTCCGCACCGACTTCAAGCCCGGCGACGGCGGCAAAATTTGGGGGGCCGCCGTCTCCATGGCCCGCTGGATCAACACACGGCGTGAAGGGGCCGTGGTCGGAGATTGCGATGGCGACGGTGGCGGCTTAAAAGAATGCCGGGAAGGCTGCGGGTGAACGGGCGTGAATCTGATACCATACAGCCGGTTCGGTCCCCTCGGCCCCACGTTGGGCGTCGCCGAGCAGTATCGACGCCGTTGACCCTCGGGTTCGGTTGGTGCGCGGGGGAGCGATCAACTTGGGCTGGTGAGTTACTCCGATGCAAGACACCGCACAAACGCTCCCTCCCTCCGCGCCTCGCACCCGCGTTCTCCTGGTCGATGACTCGCGGGATGTCACCGGCGCGCTCGCCCGCTTTGTCGCCATGCACGCCGATCTGGAGTGCGTCGGCGAACTCGACTGCGCTGAGGGGCTGGTGGAAGAGGTTGTGCAGCGGCGCCCGGATGTCGTCGTCCTGGACCTGACCATGCCCGGGGCTTGTCCATTGGGGACGATCCGTGCCTTGGCCGCGCGTGTCCCCTCCTGCCGCGTGATTGCTCACAGCGGCTATGACGACCCCAATACACGCGAAGAAGCTCGCCGCGCTGGCGCGTGGGAACTGGTCGGCAAGAGAGACCCCGCTGATCTTCTGGTGGTCATTCGCCGGGCGGCACAGTCCGCCCCCTTCGCCCGTCCTGCGTCCTCCCCCTCCATATCATAAAGCCATGACCCGCAATCTCATCATGCGCAGACACGCCGGCATCTTCGTTCTCATGATCGTTGTCCCGGTGGCGGGCGCGGTGATTATGTACATGGCGGGCCTGAACGCCCTCGCGGCCCAGCGGGCGGTGACGCAACAGCGGCTCATCGGCAAAG
>CAYMWG010000354.1:0-3043 GCA_964393765.1 uncultured Phycisphaeraceae bacterium | reverse complement strand
ACAACGCCGCTGACCCGCCGCCAATGTCGGTCGCGCACAAACTGCGGATGATGGCCAGGATGATGGGGCTGTGAACGACTCGCAAGCAGTCACGGCGTAGCTCACGCGGACCCGCCCAGCGCCCGGTCGAGGTTGAACGCGGCGCTGATCAGGGCCAAGTGTGTGAACGCTTGGGGGAAATTCCCGAGCGCCTCACCGGATGGGCCGGTCTCCTCGGCGTAGAGCCCGAGGTGGTTGGCGTACCCGAGCATCCGCTCGAAAATGAGTCTTGCCTCGTCGAGGTAGCGGCGGTCGAACTTGCCGGCGCGCGTGAGGGCCTCGACCAGCCAGAACGTGCAGATGTTGAAGGTGCCCTCGTCGCCCGCCAAACCGTCGGCCCCGTGCGCCACGTTGTAGCGGAACACCAGGCTGTTCGACACAAGCCCGCCCGCCGACGGGGGCTTCAGCATGGCTTCAAGCGTCGAGAGCATCATGGGGTCACTCGGGGCCACGAAGAACACGAGCGGCATCATCAGGTTGGCTGCGTCCAGTTCGTCACTCCCGTAGGACTGGGTGAAGGCACCGACCTTGGGGTTCCACCCCTTGGCGAAGATTTCGGCATAGATCTCGTCGCGGGTGCTCATCCAGCGGGCGCGGTCCGCGGGAAACGAGCGTTTGTCAGCCAGTCGCAGGGCACGGTTGATCGCCACCCAGCACATGAGCTTGGAATAAACGAAGTGCCGCTGCTCGGCACGGATTTCCCAGATCCCTTCGTCGGCGAGTCGCCAGTTGTCGCACACCCAATCCGCGAGTCGCCGGAGTGTCTGCCACATCACGGCGGACACCGGCTCTCCCCACTTGTTGAAGACGTACGCCGCGTCGAGCAGTTCGCCGTAGATGTCCAGTTGCAGTTGGTCGAACGCGCCATTCCCGATCCGAACGGGCTTCGAGCCTCGGTACCCATCGAGGTGGTCGAGGATCTCCTCGGTCAGGGTCGATCGACCATCGATGCCGTACATCACCCGGAGCGGCCGGTCACCGTGCTGCTCGGCGCACGCGCGGGCAAGAAAGCCCATGTAGGCCTTGGCCTCGGAGCGGAATCCCAGCCGGAGAAAGGCGTAGACGGTGAACGCCGCGTCGCGGACCCAGGTGTAGCGATAGTCCCAGTTGCGGGTACCGCCGATTCCCTCGGGGAGCGAGCATGTCGGGGCGGCGATGATCGCGCCGGTGGGCTCGTAGGTCATGAGCTTGAGTGCCAGCGCCGACCGGATGATGATCTCCCGCCATCGTCCGGTGTAGCGACACTGGCCAACCCAGGCACGCCAGTAGTCCACGGTCTGCCGGAAAAGGCGTTCGCCCTCGGTCGCGGAGATGTAGCCCAAACACTCGGCCACCTGCTCCTGCTCGCCTGGACCGAGGAGGACGAAGACGAACGTCTCACCCTCGTTCACAAGCAGGTCGCATGTGGCGCTCTTCCCATCGGTGGTCAGCGGCACCGGGCTGACGAGCCGCAACAAGGTGGTCCCCGACTTGAAGTCCGCGCCGTGCTCGCTGAGGTGAACCGCGTGGTCCGCTCGGGCGTAATCGAACGCAGGTCGGCAGGTGAGTCGGAGACAAACGCTGCCGCGAACGCCGGACACCTTGCGGATCACCTGGCGCCCGGAACCCGGCGGCAATCCCACGGGCATGAAGTCGGCCAGTTCGACGGCGCCGGCCTCGGACAGAAACCGCGTGACCAGGACGTTGGTGTCGGGCCAGTAGTACTGGTGGGCGGTCGCCCGTCCGTCAACGGGCGCGATCGAGAACGAACCGCCCTTCTCGTCGTCAAGAATTTTCGCGAAGACGCTGGGGGAATCGAACCGGGGCAGGCATAGCCAATCGATCGAGCCGTCGAGCCCCACCAGCGCGGCCGTGTGCATGTCGCCGATGACGCCGTAGCTGGCAATTGGGCGGTAGGTCATGGGTCCTTCCGAGAACCGCATTCAACGTCGTCGCCGCTGCGTCGCGGAACCACATCGTAACACCGCCGCGCAGCGCGCGAACCCCGCATGTGCGAGGGCCGCGCGCAGCCGGAGTGGGAGAACACGTCCGCATTGAGCAATCGTGGATCAACCGGAGGCGCACACGCACGAGGCAAAGAGGGTCCGCCGCTTGTCCACTCATCCCTTGAGCGCGGCCATGAGCGTGGACTTGATCTGCTTGACCTCCTGCTTGGAATCGATCGTGGCCACGACCTTCTTGGTCTTGGTGTCCACGAGCAGGACGTACCCGGTCTTGCCCGCGTGCTCCTTCCAAAGGTCGCCCAGGCCCAGCGCGGCGAGCATGTACTCGGCCTGGTGGGAGTTCTTGTCGGTCTGGTCGAGCTTGACCGTCAGGCAGGGCTGACCCGCCGCGTCCTTCATGGCTTCGTCGAGCTTGGGCTGGAGGGCTTTGCAGCTGGCGCACCAGTCGGCGTAGAACTGCAGCGCGATGACCTTGGGGGCCGTCGCGGCGGCCTGGACCCCGCTGGGCTTGCTGCCCGAGCCGGGCTGTTTGGCGGGCGCGGGCGTGGGGGTGCCGCTGGGTGCGGTGCCCGACTGCGCGAAGGCGATGCCGGCGCCGGTGAGCGTGAGGGCGGCGAGTGCGGGGGCGACGAAACGAGCGATTCTGGTCTTCATTCGGATGCTCCAGGCGGCGAAACGCGGGGCTGGAAGGGGCGCGTTCACCGTGGTTCTGCCCGCCCGCCGCATCGCACACTGCGGCACGGCTTCGGGCAAGGCGGGATGGGAGGCGGCCGGGTGGCCGCCGTGTGCTAAGGGGAACAGGCAAGGCGTGCGGTGTATTCCGTGCAAACCGTGCGACGCAAGAACAATCGTCATCACCGCAGCACGCGGCGCTTACTGGCGGCCCGTGATGGCCTTGACGGCGGCGATCACCGCGTCGGGGTCGGCACGCTTCTTGTAATCCCAGTCGGCGAAGGCCCAGCGGATCACGCCGGTCTTGTCGATGACAAACGTCGCGGGCGCGGGAAGTTCCCACGTGCCGCTCACGTTGCTCTCGGCGACCTTCAGGCCGAACTTCTCAT
>CAYMWG010000353.1:0-3069 GCA_964393765.1 uncultured Phycisphaeraceae bacterium | reverse complement strand
ACCCCGGCCGCTCCGGCTACGGACGGGCCCGCCCGCTTCGCAGCGATGAGCGCGCGATCTTCCCGCCCGTGCAGCCCCGTCCCTGACCAGCGCTTTCCACGCCGCGGCGCCGATGCGCCGGGGCAGCCCCGAACAACCCGATGCGTGGCGTTCCATTGATGTTGCGGAACCTGCGAAAACTCCTTGGTGCCGACACGAGCGATGTCAATCGCGCTGCGCTCCAGCCCACCCGGCCGGTCGCGGGTGTCGGTACTTCGAGCAGCGGCCTGCTGACCCACGCGGTGCTCGGGCAGACCATCGTCATCACCGTCATCCCCGCCGATCTCAACGCCTTCATGGCCAACGAGATCAACCACGAGTTGCGGACGCTGCTCGAGGGCGCGCCCAACGTGCGGAACCTCGTCCTCGACCTCGAGAACATCAAGTACCTCGACTCCGCGGGACTCAACGCGTTTGTCGATCTCCTTTCGGTCGTGCGTGAGCGACACGGCCGGATCGCGGTCGCCGCGGCGACCCAACAGGTAGAGGTTCTCTTCAAACTCACCCGTCTGGAACTCGTGTTCTCGATCCGCCGCACGGTCATTGAGGCCGTGGATGCCATCGAGCGCGGCGGTTAGGGAACGGGATCCGGTTTGCGCACGCCCTGGGCGAACCGAGAGGCGATCCACCTTCGCACGCGCTCATCCAGCGCCGCAAGCGGCAACGGGCCAGCGCCCAGCACCGCGTCGTGGAACTCTCGGACATCGAACCGGTCGCCCAGCGCTGATTCCGCGGCCGACCGCAGTTCGCGAATCTTCAACTCGCCCATCTTGTACGCGCACGCCTGCCCCGGCCAGGCGATGTAGCGGTCCACCTCGCGCTCGATGTTGAACGGACTCAGGCCCGTGTTCGCGAGCATGAAGTCGATCGCCCGCTGACGCGTCCATCCCTTCGCGTGGATGCCCGTGTCCACCACCAGCCGGCACGCCCGCCACATCTCGTAGGTCAGGCGCCCGAAGTTGTCGTACGGATCGGAGTACAGGCCGTTCTCGCCCTCCCCCACTTCCAGCCCCAGCCGCTCGGAGTACAGCGCCCACCCCTCTCCATAGGCGGTGAACCATGTGAGCGTGCGGATCGGATGCACGCCCGCGAGTTCTTCGTGGAGCGCGGACTGCAGGTGGTGACCCGGCACCGCCTCGTGCATCGCCAGCGCGACCATCTCGTAGCGCGGGCGCTGATCGAGCCGGTAGGTGTTGGCCATGAAGTACGCGGGAATTCCTGCCCTGAGCGAGCCGCCGTAGTAGTACGCAGTCGGCGAGGTCTTGGCGGCGAACAGAGGGATCTCCCGCACGCCGTACGACAGGCGCGGGAGCGTCTTGAACAGGCGCGGCAACTCCGCATCCACCCGCTTGCAGATGTCGCGATAGCCCGTGAGCAGTTCCTCCTCGCTGGTGCAGTAGAAGCGCGGATCGGTCCGCAGATAGTTTAAGAACGCCGCGAACAGTTCGTCGCTCGGCGTCTCTGCGTGCCGCTCCCAATCGGTGGCGGCAATGACGGTGAGCATCTCGGCGCGGATGCGTGCAACCTCTGATTCGCCCAGCCCGTGTACCTGCTCGGCGGTCATGGTCAGCGTTGTGTACTGGAGCAGCGCGGCATCGTACCGGGCGGTCCCGTCCACACCCGCCGAGATGCCGACGCTCTCGCGGCACGCGGGGATGTACTCATCGCGAAGGAACGCCGCGAGTTTTCCGAACGCCGGCCCGACGTGATCCTTGATCGCGTGCAGGGCGCGGGCCGCGCCCGGGCCGTCCGCGCCCAACTTCCGGAACGGTGAATAGAACGGGCTGATCGAAGGCGTCCGTGCTCCGGCGGCGAGCGCATCACACTGTTCAACCGTCCCCGCCATCACGACCCGCGGCGGAACCCGCCCGGCCGCGATGCCTCGCCGCATGTTTTCAATGTGCTGATCGATCTGTGCCGGAATGGCCTCCAGCCTTGTGGCGAAGTCCGCGTAGTCCTTTGCCTGCGTGAACGAGAGCCGGTCGGCCATCTGCGCGAGCCAGACCTGCGGCCCGCTCCGCGCGTCGATGGGCGACTGCTCCGGATGGAACGCCGCCTCGCGCAGCGAAGATTTGAGTTCGAAATCCAGCACCCCCGCCTCGGTGAGGTCCGCCTCGGACCAGTTTCCGCGCTCCAGGGTCCGCAAGCGCGACAGACGCGAGCCGATCTCCGCTGTGCGGAGCGCGGTTGCCTCCGGCGAAACGTCCTCCAGCCGATCGTTGAAGCGTTTGTCGCCCCTGCCGCTGGCCAGCATCGGTGATTTGCGGAGCAGCCACTCGACATGCTCATCGAGAAGCGCGAGCAACTCCGCGGATCGGCCGATGCGCCAGTTGTCTCCGCTCGAAGCAGCGTGATGCGATGGTGGGTTGAACGGCTCGGGCGGCTGCGCAGCCGCGAGTGCGGAAAGACCCCACGCCGTCATCGCCACCACGCTGAGAGGAGTTCGCGTCATGCACGGAGCGTACCACCGCGCCCGGAAGATCGGCTATTCTCTGGCCATGGTGAGTCCAGCCCGACGCCGCCGCGCCCAGGTACTTCTGCTCCTCACATGGGCGGTGATCGCCGGCGTGCTCGGCGCACGATACATCGGCGGCCGGCGGGAGGCAAACGTGAAACTCGACCGCGAGGCCCGCGAGCAGGAGGCCCTTGCGCGGATGGAGAAGATGGTTGCGCCAGCCGCGGATGCAGTGCCCGACGCTGGGAATGCAAGGCCGGTACCCGACGGGACGATCATCCCGCCCCAACCCTTGGACCCTTCGCCCACCGATCCAAAGCCCGAACCAGAGGGCTGAATCAGGCCATCGCCAGGTCGCCACCGCAGGCGCAGCAACGCCCCATTGCCCTCACAGCCTTCGAACAAGTGGATCCGGCACGGGTTTGCTTCTGCCCGTCCGCGCGGTAGGATTGCGGGTTCCCGATCGGCCCAATAGGGGATTAGTGTAACGGTAGCACGAGTGACTCTGACTCACTTAGCCTAGGTTCAAATCCTAGATCCCCTGCTTTTCCCGTATGTCGAGATGTTGTCGCCGA
>CAYMWG010000352.1:0-3073 GCA_964393765.1 uncultured Phycisphaeraceae bacterium | reverse complement strand
TGCCCTTGTGCAGGGACGGCCAGTACACAAAGAACGCCCGCCCAAGGAGGAGTTCACGCGGGATCACCCCGATCGTGCCGTCGAACTGCTGCGCCACCCACGGGTTGACCGTGCTGAACAGACGGCCATCGAGGCTGGCGGGGGAGTTATCGCCGCAGGGGAAGAACTGGTCCTGGTTCAAGGCCAGGGGCGCCTTTGGACTGGTGCCCCGTGCCGGACCCCGCAGCGCGCTGTTGGGGTGGTGGGTCGCGGGCCGGTAGTGCAGGTCGCGGTCGAGGCTCACGCGATGGAGACGGAAGGGCGCGCCCTCGAACACCCAGCGGACATCCGGCCGGACGTAGATATCCGGGCGCTGCAGTGCGTTCTCCGACGGTGCCTGGTTCGCGGCGAGAATCTCGTCAATGGTGCGCCCCGTGGCCCGCTGGATGCGCTCGCCGGGACCCCAGTCGTATGTCCAGGGCTCAAACACAGCCTCGCCGTTGATCTCGAGGCCGATCGCCTGGTCGGCGTGCCAGAAGGCGATGTTGGTGATGCGCCCCGGCGTGAGCGCGGGCACCTGCCCTTGCGCAAGGGCTTCCCATTCTCCGGCTGGCGCACCGGCGGGGGCCAGTCGACGCGACAGTCCCGCCACCCCGCCCGCGATTCGAGCGCGGTACTCGTACCCGCGCGCCGTCAGACGGACCTCCGCGGCGAGCCCCTCGGCCCCCGGTTCAATACCCGCGCGGAGCCGCACATCCGAGACCGGGTACCGGGCATCGAGTTGGAAGCCCAGCCGCGAACTCTCGTCGTAGGCATAGCGGTCGTCGATGTTCCAGCGCTCCCGGCGCGCGGGCGGGAGCGCGGCATCCGCAAACCGAACCCGCGTCTGGTCGAATACCAACTCGGTGCGGTCGGGCTTGGCGAACGCGTAACTCTGCGATCCCGTCAGCGTCCAGCCGGCCTGCGGGCTGCTCCATGGCGGTGTGAAAGCGGTGGGGGGCGGGGGGGTGAAGGCAGAATCAAAGACGGCCTGCCAGGTGACGTTCTGCACGATCCGGGGCTTGCGCGCAACGTGCCAGCCGTCCTGGTCCCACAGGTTGCGCCCGTTCTGTCCGGCCGGAACGCCCCCGGTCCGCACGAACACGTCCCCATCGACCAGCGCGATCTCCTCTCCGGGGAGTCCGATGAGCCGCTTGATGTAGTTCTCGGTGGGGTTCTCAGGGTTCTTGAAGACGATGACATCGAACCGCGCGGGGCTGGAGATCGCGTAGAGATACTTGAGCACCAGGATGCGGTCGCCCGACATCAGCGGCAGATTACTGCGGGTCAGCAGGTCGCCCGTGAGCGGATCGTTCACGGTGATCGGGCCATTGGTGCCCTGGATGGGGTCGTAGACGCCGCTGGAACGGGCATTGGCAGGGACATCCCACGGCTCGACGGGCCAGGAGTAGCCCGACTGGGGGTTGGTGACGCGGATGTGCGCGCCCATCAGCGTCGGGGCCATCGAGCCGGTGGGGATCACGAACGCCTCGACGACAAAGCCGCGGAACACGAACGCGAGCGCGAAGGCGATCACGATCGACACAAGCGTGTCCTTGATCGTCTCCGGGGGGGGGTCTGGCGGGGCGTCGTGATGCGTTTGGGATGTCGTCATGGGGGTACAGAGTCTATCGGCAACTCGGGAGAGGAGGTCCTGAGTCCTGCGGTCCTGAGTCTTGGCGGCGACTCCTCAGGACTCAGGACTTCAGGACCAAGGACTGATTTCTCGTTCACAGTTTCTTAAGTGCATCCACGAGTCGATCGACATGCGCGCTGGTGTGCGCGGCGGAAATCTGGACCCGAAGCCGTGCGTGGCCCTCGGGCACCACGGGATAGCCAAAGCCGATGACAAAGACACCCAGTTCCAGCAGCCGCTTGCTCATGGCGATGGCCTTGGCGGTGTCGTGGACGATGATGGGGCAGATGGCCGTGGGCGACTGGAGCACGCTGAACCCCGCCGCGCCGATGTTCTGACGGGCGTACGCGACGTTGTCCCGGAGGCGCTGCACACGCTGCGGCTCGCGGAGCATGACCTCGATGGCCTTGGTGGCGCTGCACGCGACGGTGCAGGGGAGGGCGTTTGAGAAGAGCGTGGGTCGGCCGCGCTGCACGAGCAGGTCGATGGCGCGCCGGCTCGCGGCGACAAAGCCGCCCGCGCCGCCGCCGAGCGCCTTGCCGAGCGTGCCGATGAACAGGTCCACCCGGCCTGACGGGGACGGCGCACCGGCGGACGCCGGCGAGTCCAGATCGTCGATCATCCCGAAGTGCTCGTGCGTGCCGCGCCCGAGTGTGCCCATGACGCCGTGCCCGTGCGAGTCGTCCACGACCAGCAGCGCGCCGAACTCGTCGCACAGCGCCCGCATCGCGGGCAGGTCCGCGATCGAGCCCTCCATGCTGAAGACGCCGTCGGTAACGACCCAGACCTGCCCGGTTGCTTCCTTGTTGGCCCGCGCCGCCTCGAGCGCTGCCCGCAGCGACTTCTCGCCCTCGAGCACGTTGTTGCGGTACACCGCTTTGTGGATGCCCTTCTTGATCGTCGTTGCCAGGCGGATCGAATCGATCAGGCACGCGTGGTTGAGTTCATCGGAGATGATCGTGTCGCCCGGCTCGCACAGCGTCGGGAAGAGCGCCTCCGCGGCGGTCCACGCGCTCACGAACGAGTACGACGCCTCCGTCCCCATCAACCGCGCGACCGCCTGTTCCAGCACCTCATGGGGCGAGAACGTCCCGCAGATGAAGCGGACGCTGGCGGTGCCCGCGCCAAAGTCGCGCAGCCCTTTGATGCCCGCCTCGACGACCTCGGGGTGGTTGGCCAGGCCGAGATAGTTGTTGGAGCAGAAGCACAGGCACTCGCCGTAGCCGCGAATGCGGACGGTCGCGTCCATCGGGCCTTCGAGCATCCGCAGGTGCTTGAACTGGCCCGCGGTGTGGAGTTGCGCGAGGATCGACTCGGCGCGTGCGGCGAAGGCCGAGACGGTGCCGGGCGAGCGCGTGGGCGTGGATGGCGGGGTCCGCTGGCTGCGCGTGTCAAAGGCCGACGGCATGGGCAAACTCC
>CAYMWG010000351.1:0-3074 GCA_964393765.1 uncultured Phycisphaeraceae bacterium | reverse complement strand
GAACCCGTGGAAAGCATGACGATTCACGGACCCGCCCCGGCAGGGGCGGAGGAAGCCCTGTCAAGCCACCGGCACATGCGTGCGATCCCAGCTCATTCGGAGACCGAGGCGATCCGCGCCCACATGTTCCAGGCTCTTCGCGGTCACGTTCATGGTCTTGAGCATCTGCAGGGCATCCCGCTTGAGCGAAGAGGGAATCACGATCTTTCCGAAGTTCTGACCGTGCAGCAACTCGCTGAGAAGATCGTCGTGGAGAAGTCCGAGCCGCCCAGCGCAGGTGAACAGCCCCTGCTGCGCTTCGGCTCTCGGGAACGGAAGCGGCAGGTACGCCGTTCCGATGAAGGCCGGGCTGTCCTCTCTGAATGCAAACTTGTTGTAGACCACGGGCTCGCCCACATACGACCGCATCTTGAATCGATCCCACTGCTCGCCTGCTGCGTCCTCGAACGGCTTCGTCCGGAACCACCACACCGCGCCATCTTTATCCAGCGAGTCGATAACGGCAAAGAACGCTGCCGCAAATGGGGACGCGGTCCAGTCCAACATCCGCGTGGGTGCGCCGTAGTGTTGCATCACCGTCAGCCGCATGATTAGGTTTGAGTCTGTAGCGCTCTCGATAATGCGCGTCTCGTACACGTCAAGCAAGTTCTCTACGCGGCGACAGAACTGCTCGATCAGACACCACTCTTCGTCAAGCCGTTTCTTATACGCGGTGCCTGGAGGGACGCCTCGATCAATCGACGGCTGCAACCGCCAACTGGCCAGCGCCTGCCCACGACACACCGCGCTGTTTGCAGGGTCAGCAAGACCACGCAGCGCCCCGGATAAGGCGTCGATCGTGTGCACCCTGATCTCTTCGCACTTCATGCCGAGAGGATAGGTTGATCCGTCTCCTCCGCCCCTGCCGGGCGGCGTGCGATTCCGTCACGGCTTCCGCGGGTTGCGCGACGCTCAGAGCCGCGTCGCTCCACCCGCCCCCCACTGGCTACAGCCCGCGGCCCCGCTGGGGCGAAGAGGCATCGGCCGCGTGGAGAGACGGCGTACCGCACAACGACCCCTCCATTGCCCAACCCCCGATCGCTGTTATCTTGTGCCGCATGAACAAACTCACCGCGGAGTTCCTCGGCACCTTCTGCCTCGTCTTTGCTGGCGCGGGCGCGATCGTCGTCAACCAGACCACCACCGGGGGCGTGTCCCACGTCGGCATCGCGCTGGTCTTCGGCCTCGTCGTCATGGCGATGGCCTACGCCTTCGGCGATGTCTCAGGCTCGCACATCAACCCCGCCGTCACGCTCGCGTTCGTCGCCGCCGGACGCTTCAAGGTGGCGGATGCCACCGGCTACATCATCGCGCAGGTGGCTGGCGCGCTCGCCGCGGCGGGCCTTCTCCGCCTGCTCTTCCCCTACGCCGCGACGCTGGGCCAGACCAAGCCGATGGGCAACCCGTGGCAGTCGTTCGGGCTGGAGATCGTGCTGACGTTCATGCTCATGCTGGTGGTGCTGTGCGTCTCGAGCGGCGCAAAGGAGAAGGGCATCATGGCGGGGATCGCCGTCGGCGGGACGGTTGGGCTTGCGGCACTCTTCGGGGGTCCGATCAGCGGGGCATCCATGAACCCGGCGCGCTCCATCGGCCCCGCGCTGGTTGCGGGCGACCTTGGCTCGCTGTGGGTGTACCTGGCTGCCCCGGTCCTTGGGGCGTTGCTGGCCGTGCCCGCGCACCGGCTGGTGTTTGGCGGTTCCACCGCCCCGCGCGCATGAAATTGCCGTCACGGGCTTCCGGCTCACCCGCCACCTCCCCACGCTTTCTTCGGTATCACCCGCTTCCAACGCGCAAGGCACGCCGGTTCGTGCGGATTGCTCTCGAAAACCGGCTAAACTGATGGCGCGGCCGGGGCGCAGCCGACCCGGCGAACCTCGGCGGCGTACATACTGGCATCGCGGGCGCAATCCCTGGGTACACGGCACAGTTTCACGAATCAATCACCTGTTTAGGGTGATATCTCGACCAAGGTGGCCAAGGCAAGGAGATGGCATGAGCAGCAAATCGGTTTGGCGGACGATTTCCGCGTCGATCACCCTCGGTGCCCTCTGCACCGGCGCGCTCGCCCAAGAGGGGGGCGGGGCAGCCGGTCCTCCCGTGCCGCCCAAGCCCGAGTTCCCGCCCTTCGCCGAAGTCTCCAAGGACTACGAGAAGGTGGTCTCCACGGCGGACGGCGCCGAGAGCCTGTACACACTCTGGAAGCGCGACAAGGACGGCCAGTTGCTGGCCGAACTGCCGCGGAACTTCGCCGGGCAGAAGCACTTTATCGCCATGACCGTCGCCGGCGGCGACATCTGGGCGGGCCTCCAGGGCGGGGACAGCGTGGTGTACTGGAAGCGCTACGACAAGACCCTCGCGCTCATCGCGCCCAACTTCGACACCCGCACCACCGGGGACGATGAGTCCAAGGCGGGCGTCAGCCAGCAGTTCACCGACACCGTGATCCTGGACCTGCCCATCGTGGCGATGGGCCCCTCGGGCCAGCCGGTGATCGACCTTGATGCGCTGCTCGTCGGGCAGGCGGGCAAGTTCTTTGAGCGTCAGGCCGCGGGCGCGAACGCGCGTCTGGCGACCATCAAGGCGGTCAAGGCCTTCCCCGAGAACATCGAGGTGACGATCGAGATGCCGGTGGGCAGCGGGCAACTCCGCACGTTCCACTACTCGATCAGCCGCCTGCCGGATTCGACCGGCTACAAGCCGCGCGAAGCCGATGAGCGCATCGGGTACTTCACGACGAGTTACCGCGACCTGGGCAAGTATCGCGACGACCAGAAGTGGGTCCGCTACATCAACCGCTGGAACCTTGAGAAGCGCGAGCCGGGACTCCGCCTTAGCCCGCCCAAGAAGCCCATCGTCTTCTACGTCGAGAACACCGTGCCCGTCCGCTACCGGCGGTACGTCCGCGACGGCCTCGAATACTGGAACAAGGCCTTCGAGAAGGTCGGCATCCTGAACGCGATCGAGGTCGAGTACCAGGACAAGTCGACCGGCGCGCACATGGACAAGGACCCCGAGGACACCCGCTACAACTTCAT
>CAYMWG010000350.1:0-3089 GCA_964393765.1 uncultured Phycisphaeraceae bacterium | reverse complement strand
TCCCCGAACCGACTGCAGCCCGCGCGTTCGTAGCGCCCTCTGTGCAGGATTGGGGTGCCTCATGGCCTTCATGTGCCTGCCCGCGGCGCTGGCGCAGGTCGCGGTGTCGCAGGCGGCGTGCGGAACGCCAACGGTCTGCGAGGAGCCGGGCGCGCCCAATCCGGGCGCGACGCGCCACGCGCTCAAGGTCGCGACGGAGTACGACCAGCAGACCCAGACCAGCGTCAATCGTCTGTACTACACCGGCAAGGTGATGGCGGAGTTCCCGCCCAAGCCGCACATGGCGGTCTGGAAACTCAATGAGCATGGCGTCGAGATCTGGCGGAGGGTTCGCAACGACCCCGTGGCGGGGATCGACGCCTATGGCGTGGCGGTGGATTCGGATGTGTACGGGAACGTGTACGCCGCGGGTGTTATCGAACGCGCAGGCGGCAAGGACATCATCGTCGTGGCGTACGCATCCGATGGCACGCTCCTGTGGGAGCGGAGTTTTGATGCGAAGAACGTCGCGGGCAACTCGCTGGGGGACGATGTGCCCGTGGTGGTCAAGTGTGGCAGTTTTCTGTACATCGGGGGCGATTCGGAGAGCGTCTCTCCCACGGGTGCATCCGTCGGTTCCGACTATGTGCTCCTCGAACTCTACTTCCCGACCGGCGTGCCCCGATACGGCTTCGACGCCGCCGGCCAGCCGGTGGTGGCCAGGTACAACGGCACGGCGAACGGGAATGACCACCTGGCGGACCTGGTGCTCGTCGCGTTGCCCCAAGGCACGCTCGCGCAGAACGGGTACGAGGCGGTTGCGACGGGCTCCTCGCCGGGTGTAGGCACATCGACGGACATGACGACCGTCCTGTTCACGGGCGATCCGGCGGTCATGGCTGTGCTGCGGTACGTCCCGCCTCTGAACGGCAAGGAGGGGGGCACGGGCGTGACGCTCCGCACCAATGCGAGTTCGGCCGACGCGATCTTTGTCACCGGGTACTCTTCGGGGCAGAGCGCGGGGACGGGGAACGACTTCTTGACCATCGCGTACGGGACGGAAGAGCCGCTGTGTTCTCCTCCCTGCCAGACCTGGGCCGCGGTGTACAACAACACGGGGTCCAACGGGGCGGACATCGCGCGCGACATCGTGTACCACTACGACAGCGCGACGGGCACGGATCGGGTGATCGTCACGGGCGAATCGTGGTCGGCGACGATGGGGTACGAGTTCGCGACCATCGCGTATTACACGTCCACGGGTGCGCCGGTGTGGTCGGACCCGGACGGCGTCCGGCGCTTCAATGCCAACGGGACCATCGGCGATGACCTGCCCTCGGACCTGGCCGTGGATTACGAGGGCAACCTGTACATCGCCGGGTCTTCCGTGTGGG
Source organism: uncultured Phycisphaeraceae bacterium (assembly GCA_964393765.1). Lineage (GTDB taxonomy): Bacteria > Planctomycetota > Phycisphaerae > Phycisphaerales > UBA1924 > JAHBXL01. The sequence continues at coordinate 1,716 of CAYMWG010000350.1, read as the reverse complement.
GCGAGACGCCGGACTTCTCGGTGATGTCGTACAACAAGTTGGGCGCGACGCGCTGGGAAGAGGTCGGTACGGGCAGGGTGTTCGTGACGTACAACGGCACGGGCAGCGGGAAGGACTTTGGCGCGGCCATCGGCCTGTACAACGATGTTTCCCCCCCGCGATTCGGCGTCTTGGGCACCGTGTACTCGTTCGATGCGTACGGCATCGTCCGCTACCTCCAGACGATTCCGTGAGGCAACAACACTTGGTGCGGCCCGCCCGGCCTGATCGTCGGGCGGGCCGATTTTGCAGCGGGAGGTTGATGCGTGATGTCAGAACCTCCCCCAAGGGGGAGGTGGCGGCGAAGCCGCCGGTGGGGGCTACCTGTCTTTTCTTCTCTGCTCTCCTTCCTCCCAGCCCGCTCCAACCCCCGCCTGGTCCGCAGGCCGAGCCCAAGTTTGAGATGGAACTCGCATGATCGGCATTCTGCTTGAAACTCTCGCGTCCGCGGCCCCTCACCCGGCCCTCGGGGTTCGACATTCTCCACATCTCTTCAGGCCGACGGCCTGCACGAAAGTAGCCGGGGGTGGAGCGAGGAGTCTTCAACGAGTGACACCCCCGGGAACAGACCCATTTCGTGATCGCAGCCCGAAGGGCTGCTCGAAGCGCCTTGGCCGTGTTCTGGACCAGCCCTTCGGGCTGGAGGAGGAATCGCGCGATCGCTCCGGGGGTGGCGTCGGTCGCCGCGGCGACCCTCCTTCACCCCAGGCTACGCACGTTCAGCCCTTCGGGCTGGATGGAGCGATCGCTCATAGCCGGCGGTCGGTGGCACAAGATTCGGCGGGGTTCAGTCTGCCATCGTGCCTGAGGTTCTTCGGGCCGGTGCTGCTCATCGCGGCCGCGCTCCTGTTCCCGCGCGCAGCGCTCGCGCAGATCATCACGATCCCCCACCCCGGAATCCCGTCCACCAACAACTCGTTCTCGTCGCGGATCACGGGGATCGGCGATGTGGACGGCGATGGGCTTGGGGACCTGTTATCGGGCAACTACGATGAGGTGGACCCCGACCATCCGCCGGGTGAGGTTCTGCGCACCGGCTCCGTGCATGTGTACTCGGGTGCCACCGGCGCGTTCATCCGGACGCTCCGATCTCCGATGCTGGGCCTGCATAGCCAGTTCGGTGAAGCGCGCACGGGCATAGACGACCTCGGCGGGGATGAATACCCCGAGATCGTGGTCGGCGCGAGCGGGCAACGACGCGCATACACCTTCTCCGGCCATACCGGCGAACTTGTTTACACGCTCATGGCACCGCCGGAGTACAGCGGCGCGCGATTTGGCAAGGCGGTGGCCGCGTTGCCCGACGCCGATTTGGACGGCTTCCAGGAAATCGCGATCGGGGCGTGGCGTGAAGAGTCGGAACGCGGCGCAGCGTATGTATGCTTGGGCGGAAGTGGAACGGTGCAACAACGGCTAACCTCACCGTCCCCAGAGGTTGGCGGTAGTTTCGGTTACGAAGTTGCCGGCCTTCCTGACCTCGACGATGATGGGGCGGGCGATATCGCCATCGCCGCCGTGGGCGAAGAGACCAACATTCCCTCCGGCGGGCGCGTTCATGTCTTCTCCGGCGGCACCGGCGCGTTCCTGTACACGGTCGATTCGCCGTACGGGCCGTGCGGGTTCGGGCACGCCGTCACGGCCCTGGCCGACCAGTCGAAGGACGAATTTGCGAGCCTG
>CAYMWG010000349.1:0-3089 GCA_964393765.1 uncultured Phycisphaeraceae bacterium | reverse complement strand
GCGTGCCGGCACGCTCGGCGGTCCTTCGCCGGTATCAACAACTTCCAGCACGACCGACCGAACAGAGGGTGACTGCTCAAGCCGGGCGTAGACCTCGATGCGCCCGGAGTTGCGTCCCGCACGCTCGATTGATTCGATGGAGTTCTTGATGGCGTTGGTGATGATCGTGTAAGAGGCACCGGCCGCGATGCCGGTCAGTTCGGGGGCGATGTCGGCGCTGAGCCGGATGCTCCGATCCTCGGCCAGCGGCGTCATCACCTCGACAGCGTGGCGCAGAGCCTCGCCCATGCTGCCCGCGTCCTCTGGCGCGCCGCCCGCTTCGGCGAGGGGGATGCCCTGCATCGCGCACTTCACAAGTTCGGACATCTGCTGCATCGCGGCCTGCACGGTGTCGAGGTGCCGCACCAGATCGCCGCCCCCGGTGTCTTTGGAAATGCTCTTCTCGTCCCCCTGCCGACCGACGCTCCGCATTGCGAGGGTGAGGCAGCGCATCGAGCCGTCGAGCAGGTTGGCCAGTTCGTGCGTGAGCGTGGTCATCCGGTCGGAGACGTACGCCCCGTCAACCGGGTCAACGATCACACCTGCGGGGCGGACAACCGTCCGGCGAAGGGCGCGGGCACGCTTTGAGTCGTGCTTTCCCCCGCCGTCCAGCCCGCGCTCGGGTGGGTGGGGCGTGGGTTGCGAGTTCGATGAGGGGTCAGGTGGAACGGCCATTGCCACCGATATCGACGGCGGGCAGGGCGAGCTGAAGCCCGATGGTGAAAAAACGAAACACCCCGATCCGTTATCAGGACCGGGGCATGTGGCGGCGGATCAACATGGCTCAGGCGATTCCGAGCGCGGCCGCGTCACGATCCGAGAGTTTCCCACCGTCGGAGCGAGGCTTGACCGTCCCGTCGCGCTTCCAAGACCGATCGCACGCGTCCCAGCCGCGAAGACGCAGGTCTTCGACACGCGTGTCCGTCGCCGCGGCGTCGATCCATACCTTGCTCACGCCGAGCAGGTCCGCGAGGTCGACGGCATCAAACCGCGAGAGCGACGCGTTACTGCCGCCGCCGGGAAGATGCACCCCGGCATCGAGAGGGTTCTGGATGCCCAGCACGGCCTTGGCGTCTTCGAGCGCCTTGCCGGCCAGCGCGAGTGTGTCCATGACCTTGGGCCACGCCTCATCGCGCGTTGTACACGCCGCGGTCAGGAACGTGGTCGTGTGGACGGACCTGTCGTCCGGCAGTTCTATGCCGTGCAGAGACCTCCATGCCTCATCGGCGGTGTGCGGGAGCAGAGGGGCCAGAAGGCGACACAGCCCGTCGGTCATGTGCCACAGCGCCGCCTGCGTCTGGCGGCGGCGCGCCGAGTCGGGCCGATCGCAGTAGAGCCGGTCCTTCACCGCGGCGAGATAGGTCGCGCTCAGCGTCTGGCTGCAGAACTCGTAAAGCAGGATGTGAACCGCGCGATAGTCGTACTCGTTGTACGCCTTGACGATGCGGGTTGTGAGATGGTCAAACTCCGCCAGGACCCATGCGTCAAGGCTCGTTGGCTCGGGCGTGGCACCGGCCTTCTGGCCGGTGTTCCCGTTGGAGTCACTCAGGTTGCTGAGCATAAAGCGCAGCGTGTTGCGGACCTTGCGGTAACTCTCCCCCGCGACGGCGAAGAACTCCATGTCCACCTTCACATCATTCTCGTAGGAGAGCGATGCGACCCACCACCTGCACACGTCCGCGCCGTGGTCCTTGAGCAGGTCCTCGACCTTGATGTCGTTGCCGAGTGACTTACTCATCTTCTTGCCGTTTTTGTCCACCATGAAGCCGTGCGTGAGCAGCGTCTTGTACGGCGGCTGGCCCGTCGCGCCCAGCGCGGGCAGCAGCGAGGTCTGGAACCAGCCGCGGTGCTGATCGGAGCCTTCGAGATAGAGGTCCGCGGGGTACCCCAACTTGCGCTCGCGCAGGACCGCGTTCCACGATGTGCCCGACTCGAACCAGACGTCGAGGATGTCCCCGCCCTTGGTCAGCATGCCACGAGCCCCGCGCGCAAACGCGGGAACCAGTGTCCGGGGCAGTTCAGGATCGGCCGTCTCGTCATATCCCGCCAGCAACTCCTCGGGCGTCATCGTGAACCAGGCGTCCGAGCCCTTCTCACGCACGACCTTTGCCACCGCGCGCACGCTCGCTCCCGTCATGCACACCGCTCCCTCGGGGGTGAAGAACGCTGGGATCGGCAGGCCCCAGGCCCGCTGGCGCGAGATGCACCAGTCGGGACGCGAGTCGAGCATCCCGCGCATCCGGTTGCGCCCCCACTCAGGGACGAACCGCACCCCGTCGGTGTTGGGTGCCTCGACCGCCTTCAGGCCCATCGCGCGGAGATTCCTTCCCTCTCCCTTGTCCTTGCGCGAGGGCGAGCCGGCGTGCCGCCCGTCCACGCTCACAAACCACTGCTCCGTGCAGCGGAAGATCGTCGGCGTCTTGCTCCGCCAGTCGTGCGGATACGAGTGCGTGAACGTGTGGTCGTAGAACAAGTGGCCCGAGTTTCGCAGCCATTCGGTCACTTTCTTGTTGGCATCCCAGACGGACACGCCGCGGAGCCAATCCGGGGCCGACTCGTCGTAGGTTCCGTCGCCAAGAACCGGGCTGTAGATCGGCAGGTGCTCGCGCAGGCCGGTGGCATAGTCCTCGGTGCCGTGCCCGGGCGCGGTGTGGACGATGCCCGTTCCGTCCTCGAGCGTCACATAGTCCGCCGCGACGATCGACCAGAGTTTCTTCTCGTCGCACACGCGACCCAGGCCGCACGCCGGAGGGTTGACAACAAAGGGGTGCTTGTAGCGAAGGCCCAGGAGTTTGGTCCCGCGCACGGTCGCCAGCACTTGTACGTCCTGTGCCCTCGCCGCGGATGTGACCTTCTCGACCAGGCCCGCGGCCATCACTGTTACGTTGCCATCGACGCGCACCAGTGAGTAGTCATGGCGCGGGTTGACCGCAACGCCGACGTTTGCGGGGAGCGTCCACGGCGTGGTGGTCCAGATCATGAAACTCGGCCGTTGCGTGGGGCGCGGCCTTCCGGATTCGCCCGCTGCCCTGGGCTGCGCTCCGCGTGCT
>CAYMWG010000348.1:0-3097 GCA_964393765.1 uncultured Phycisphaeraceae bacterium | reverse complement strand
GCCCCCGCCCCCCCCACGGCGCGAGAGCAACAAGTTCATCCGTGTCCGCGGTGCCCGCGAGCACAACCTCAAGGGCCTGAATGTTGACATCCCGCGCGACCAACTGGTGGTCATCACCGGTCTGTCCGGCTCGGGCAAGAGTTCGCTCGCCTTCGACACCATCTTCGCCGAGGGCCAGCGCAAGTACATGGAGTCCCTGTCCGCGTACGCGCGTCAGTTCCTCGATCAACTCAAAAAGCCCGATGTCGAGGAGATCGACGGCATTCCGCCGACGATCGCGATCGAGCAGCGCGGCAGTTCCGCCAACCCGCGCTCCACCGTCGCCACGACCACCGAGATCTACGACTACCTACGGCTCCTCTTTGCCCGCTGCGGCCGCGCCTACTCCTGGTTCCCCACAAAGGTGAAGAAGGACGGCACGGTCCTCGCACGCTCGGGCGTCCCGATCACCGCGACCACCAGCAGCCAGATCGTCGATGCCGTGCTGACCCGCCCCGCCGGCACGCGGCTCATGGTGCTCGCGCCAGTCATCCGCGCCCAGAAGGGCTTCCACCGCGACAAGGTCGAGGAACTCTCCGGCCAGGGGTGGGGGCGCGCCCGCGTCAACGGCACCGTCGTCGAGTTGCGTGACGTACTCCAGGACCCCGGCGAGAACCCGCTCAAACTCGCCCGCTACGAGAAGCACGACATCGACGCGGTCATCGACCGCCTCGCGCTCTCCGCCGAACCGGAACTCCGCCAGCGCCTCGCCGAGTCCATCGAGGCCGCGCTGAAGATCGCCGACGGCACCGTGATCGTGAGTTTTGAGAGCGGTGCCACCTGGACCGATCAGGCGTACTCCACCCGCTTCTCCGATGCCGACCACCCCGAGATCGCGCTCGAGGAACTCTCGCCGCGGCTCTTCTCCTTCAACTCCCCGCACGGCGCGTGCCCCACCTGCCACGGCCTGGGTACGCTCCTCGAGTTCGACGAAACCCTCGTCGTGCCCAACGAGGAACTCGCGCTCTCGGCGGGCGCGATCGCCGCGTGGAACAAGAACGGCCCTGTCCGCGCCTGGTTCAATCGCTTCATCCGCAAGTTCTGCAAACTCGTCGGCGCGAACTACAACGATTCCTTCAAGGCTCTCGACCCCGAGCAGCGCCGCATCCTCCTCTACGGCACATCACGCGAAGACACGGCCAAGATGAAGGTCGCCGCCAAGTTCGAGGGCGTCATCCCCAACATTACCAAGTGGTGGGGCACCACCCAGAACCCCGACATCAAAGAATGGCTCGGGCAGTTCATGTCGCAGAAGCCCTGCACCTCCTGCAACGGCGACCGCCTGCGCATCGAGGCGCTCCACGTTCTCATCGAGAGCACACACACCGCCGACACCGCCCAGGCCTTCTCCAACTCCGTCATCGGCCGCCCGCCCAGCCCCCCACACAGAACTCCCGGCACCGTCCTCAACATCGCCGAACTCTCCCGCCTCAACATCAACGATGCACGCGATTTCCTCTCCGGCCTCAAACTCACCGCCGAGACGTCCAAGATCGCCGAGTCGATCCTGAAGGAAATCAACAACCGGCTCCGCTTCCTGTGCGGCGTCGGCCTCGAATATCTCTCCCTCGACCGGCGCACCGCCACGCTCTCCGGCGGTGAGGCCCAGCGCATCCGTCTCGCGACGCAGGTCGGCTCCGGCCTTGTCGGCGCGTGTTACGTCCTTGATGAGCCGACCATCGGCCTGCACCAGCGCGACAACGACCGCCTCATCAGCACCCTCCGCCACCTCACCGACATCGGCAACACCGTCCTCGTCGTCGAGCACGATGAGGACATGATCCGCGCGGCCGACCACGTCCTGGATATCGGCCCCGGCCCCGGCGTCCACGGCGGACGCGTCGTCGCCCAAGGCTCGATCGCCGACCTCATCGCCGAGCCCGAATCCCTCACCGGCCAGTACCTCTCCGGCCGGCGCATCATCCCCCAGCCTACCAAGCGCCGCGCCCTGTCCGACAAGCGCACCATCACCATCAAGGGCGCCAAGCAGAACAACCTCAAGAGCATCGACGCCGTCTTCCCGCTCGGCGGCATCATCTCCGTCACCGGTGTCTCGGGCTCGGGCAAGTCCACCCTCGTCAACGACATCCTCCTCGCCGCAGCGCGCAACTCCATCACCGGCACGCGCCACAAGCCCGGTGCCCACGCCTCCATCAAACTCCACAAGGACCTCGACCGCGTCATCGAGGTCGACCAGTCCGCCAGCGGCCGCACGCCCCGCTCCAACGCCGCGACCTACACCGGCATCTTCGACGACATCCGTAACGTCTTCACGCAAACAAAAGAGTCCAAGATCCGCGGCTACCAGCCGGGCCGCTTCAGTTTCAACGTCGCCGCCAAGCGCGGCGGCGGGCGCTGCGAGGCGTGCGAGGGGCAGGGGCTGAAGAAGATCGAGATGCACTTCCTCCCCGATGTGTTTGTGGAGTGCGAGGTCTGCCGCGGCAGGAGGTATAACCGCGAGACGCTGGAGATTCTGTATCGCGGGAAGTCGATCGCGGATGTGCTGAGCATGACCGTCGAGAACGCCTGCTCGTTCTTCGAGAACCACCCCAAGATCCTCCGCTTCCTCCAGTGCCTCCACGATGTCGGGCTTGATTACATCGAACTCGGCCAGCCCAGCACCACGCTCTCGGGCGGCGAGGCCCAGCGCGTGAAACTCGCCACCGAACTGGGCAAGGGCGCTGGCCAACTCGGCACGCAGGGCCACACGCTGTATGTCCTTGATGAGCCGACCACCGGCCTGCACTTTGAGGACATCCGCAAACTCGTCGAGGTCTTCAACCGGCTGGCGGATGCGGGCAACACGCTGGTCGTCATCGAGCACAACCTGGATGTGATCAAGTGCGCGGACTGGCTGATCGACATGGGGCCGGAAGGGGGCGACGGGGGCGGGACGATCGTGGCAAGCGGCACGCCCGAGCAGGTGATGAAGGCCGCGGCGTCGTACACGGGGCGGTACCTGAAGAAGCATCTCGACTCCGAGGCGGCCCGCGCGCGGAAGTGACGAGGGGCGAGGCATGGAACGCGGAGGGGGTGGGGGAGATTGCGGATTGCGGAT
>CAYMWG010000347.1:0-3099 GCA_964393765.1 uncultured Phycisphaeraceae bacterium | reverse complement strand
CGCTCGCGTTCCCGTTCCTCCAAGACGAACAGGACAAGGCGGCCACCGTCAAGCGGGATAAGCCGATCATCGTGATCCTCGGCAACCCGCCGTACAACCGCTTCGCGGGGGTGGCGGAGGCGGAAGAGGCAGACCTGATCGACCCGTACAAGAAGGGCTTGCACTCCGAGTGGGGGATCCGCAAGCAGTTGCTCGACGACCTCTACATCCGGTTCTTCCGCTTGGGCGAGAAACGCATCGGCGAGATCGCCAAGCGCGGCATCGTCTGCTACATCAGCAACTACTCGTGGCTGGACGGCCTCTCCCACCCAGTCATGCGCGGGCGCATTCTCTCCACGTTCGACTCGGTGTACATCGACAATTGCAATGGAGACAAATATAAGACCGGCAAGCGCACGCCCGACGGCAAGCCCGACGAGTCGATGTTCACCACCGACGACCACCGTGTGGGGATTCAGGTGGGCACGGCGATCGCCACGATGGTCGCGCGCGGGACTCGCGGCGGCGCGTTAAAGAAGCATCCGACAGTCGCAGACGTTTTCTATCGGCAGTTGTGGGGGACCGGGAACGCCAAGCGGAGCGCCTTGCTCGATTCGGTATCCGGCAAGAAGGGGAAGGGGCTGCGCTACTCGCGCGTGAAGCCTTCGGCTTCGGCGCGGTGGCTCATCGCGCCGCCGAGCGGTGCGGGAGCGGCGGCGGACTATTCGGCTTGGCCAAACCTACCGGGGCTGTTCCCGGTGTACTACAGCGGCCTGAATGAGAATCGGCAGGGTGCGTTGATCTCCGTTGATCGCCAGCGGCTTGAGGATCGGATGAAGCTCTACTTCAACCGATCTGCGAAAGACGCGGAAGTGTCCGATGCCTGCCCGGAACTCATGGACGAGGCCGCGGGATACGACCCGCGAAAGGTGCGTGACAACCTTTTGGGCGCGAAGGTCCGCTATGACGCCAATGCCATTGTCCCCCTGTCGTACCGGCCCTTGGATGATTGGTTCGTCTACTGGCACGGCGAGTCGAAGCTGTTGAATCGAAGCCGTCCGGACTTCCAAGCGCAGTGCTGGAAGGGCAACATGTTCATCGCGGCATCCCAGACCGCGCGCAAGGGAGGGTCCAACGAACCGCTTGTCGTGGACAAGTTCGGTGACTTGCACCTGCAAGACCCCTGGTCCCAGTTCTTCCCGCTCCGCATCCGTCAGGAGGGGATGCTCAACGGCGATGCGCTCCAGCCCAACATCGACCATGCAGTGCTCGCCGCTGTTTGCACCGCGGCGAAGAAGCCACTCCACGGTAAAGACGGTCATGCGTTCTCACCCGATGCCTACGCGCTGGCGGAATCGGTGTTCTTCCACACGCTGGGCGTACTGTGGTCCCCCGCTTATCGCAAAGAGAATGAAGCCGCACTCCGCCAGGACTGGCCGCGCGTGCCGATCCCCAAAGACCCGGCCTTGCTCAATTCCTCCGCAATGCTGGGGCGCACCGTGGCCGACCTGCTCCTGCCCGACAAGCCCGTGCCCGGCGTGACCTCCGGCAAACTCCGTGCCGAACTCAAGACGCTCGCCACCCATGCCAAAGTCGGCGGGAAGCCCATCGATCCCGACAAGGACCTCGAAGTCACCGCGACCTGGGGCTTCCGCGGCCAGAACAACGCCGTCATGTCCGGCAAGGGAAAAGTCCTTCCCAATGATGCCGATCCCGACGCGGCACTCGACATCTACATCAACGGCGCCGTCTGCTGGCGCAACGTGCCGCGTGACGTGTGGGAAATGACCATCGGCGGCTACCCCGTCGTCAAGAAGTGGCTCTCCTACCGCGAGAAGCGGGTGCTGGGCCGGGCACTGAAAATGGAAGAGATGACTTACATCACCGAGGTCGTCCGCCGGTTGAAAGCATTGCTGTTGCTCGGGCCGGAACTGGATGCGAACTACCGGGCGTGCGCGAAAGAGACGATCACGCTGAGTAAGAAAGTCTGAGCGAGTATGGGACATTCCCCCATCCCTCCGGAGCGGCCCCGATGAATCATCACGCCTTCCACGGGTTCCGCGTCGGCGGGCTGCGCCGCGCCGCCGCTCCACCCGTGGCTACACCCCGCGGCCCCGCTGGGGCCAATACAACCTCACTGGCAGATCATCGACTACTACCTCTGGGCGCTCCAGCGGCTCATCGAGCGCGACGAGGACCGCTACTTTGCGGCCATCGCCAATCAGTGCAGCCTCATCATGGACTTGGACGACCAGCGGGCCAAGGCGTGTGGCCGCTGGTACAGCGCGAAAGACCCCCTCACGCTGGAAAAGAAAAAACTCTTGCGAGCTAGGCCCGACCCGGTTTCCCGGGCAGGCACACGGCCCGGGGCCGGCGTTCGCTCGTCAAGAGGCAGTAGAATCATAGATCGGGCGGCGGGGATGTGCAAGTAAACGGAAACCTGTCCTCGTTCACCGCGCCGAGCCGGGCCTGATCAATCTTCAGGTCTTGCCCGGGTGCTGCCCGCTCTATGACGCGGTCGTGTTTCTTTAGTTTTGAAGGACGAACCCGCAGTCGGTCCGCCCGCGAGGTGACAGGCGGCAGTCTGCTTTGTCTCCGCGGCCTCTCCCGCACCCGCCAACCCGCAAGAACGCCCTCCCGCGGGGGGGACCGGTCGGGCTGCTTACGCCCCCAGCACCACCACATCCTCTGGCGAAGCCGACAGCATCACGCGTTCGCCGATGCGGGTGGAGGCACCGGGGTTGAGGTGCGCGACCTTGACGCGCACAGCGCCGGGGAGTTCGACCACCAACTGCTCCGTCTCGCCCAGGTAGGTGGATTCGACGACGCGGCCGGGCATCTGGTTGCGCGCGGTGGCGGGCGGGGTTGCGCCGTGCGCATCGATGCGCCAGGCCTCGGGGCGGATGGAGGCGATGATGTTGATCGCGGCGGGCTCGATGTTCGGCGAGAGCACGGCGGACAGCATGTCGCCCGCGGCGGTGCGCACGAGGGCATGGCCGGGTCCGGCTGCGCTGCCACGTTCGATGAGCGAACCGGGGAGGATGTTGGTTTCACCCAGGAACTCGGCGACGAAGCGGGTGCGGGGGCGGCGGTACAACTCGCCGGGCGGCCCGAGTTGTT
>CAYMWG010000346.1:0-3113 GCA_964393765.1 uncultured Phycisphaeraceae bacterium | reverse complement strand
GGCCGCAGAGGGGCCGGGACGGAGCGCGAACCGTTCCATCCGTGTTGACGACCCTGCAATCCCGCATCGGCGGGCGGCTACTCCCCAACAGGAAGCATGGACCCATAGTAGCAGCCGCGCCGCCAGTGAGAAAGCGACGTCCAATCGAGTCAACCGTTCTCGGCGAACAAACACGGCCCGTGGGCGTACGGGCTTCAACTCAAACACCAACAAGGAGACTCTTCATGGAAATCAAGCTTTTCGACGGAACCATCAAGACCAGCGAGGCTCAGCACGACTACATCATGAACAAAGTCGGGGCCGCTGCGGGGCGGCTGAAAGAGGCATCCTGCACGATCGATGTGCGACTTACGGATCTCAATGGCCCAAGGGGCGGCATCGACAAGCAGTGCTCGATCGTGGTGACCCCGCCGGGGCACGGGACGCTGCGCGTAGAGAAGCAGGCCGCAGACTATTACGCGGCCATCGATGCCGCGGCGGCGACGCTCAAGAAGGCGCTCGTCAGATCGCTCGAACGGACCAAGGCCAACGGGCCGCGTTGACCATCAGCATTCATGGCTCCGCCTGCACGGCACCGCTTAGAATCACTCTGTGACAATCCAGCCCAGATGAACCCGGGTGCTTGCGCGGTGCTTAGGTGATTCTGGCCCTTCGGCCCAAGACCGGCGATTCCGTACGCATGCCGCGAGCGAACCGCCCGCCACCAGGAGTCCTGTATGCAGTACGCTCTCGCCGTCGCATCCGCTCTTTCTCTCTGCTCCATCGCCGCGGCTCAGCCCGTCAATATCGAGTTCGATGCCGGCGTGGCTGGATGGCGCACGGTGCTCGATGGCGTCATGGGTGGGCGCTCCTCGGGGCGAGTGACGCAACCCGAAGCCGGCATTCTCCGGTTCTCCGGTGAGTTGTCGCTGGAGAACAACGGCGGTTTCTCGCAGATGCAGACAACAGTGCCGGAGGGATCGTTGAATGGTGCTACGGGCATTGAAACGAGAGTCCGTGGCGATGGCCGGACGTACCAGTTCGATGTGCGCTGCTCGGACGTGCGAATGATGGCTGGGAGTTTTCAGACACAGTTTGACACCGTGGCGGGCGAGTGGGTTACGCTCCGGTTGCCCTTCGAGCAGTTCCGTCTCTACAGCTTTGGCCGCCTTGTTCCCAACGCTCCGAAGCTCACCCCGGCACGCGTCGAGTCGATCGGAGTGACCCTGGCAGACAAAGAGGCGGGGGCCTTTCAGCTGGATGTGGATTTCATCCGGGCGACGAGCCCCGAGGCCCAAGCGCCGACAACCGGCTCGGACTTACCCAGCGTCGCGAAGAGCGCCGAACTGACGACGCTTCTCTCGCTCGTCGAAGTTTCCGGGCTTCAACTGCCCGTCGACGGTCGCGTCACGATCTTCGCTCCGACCAACAAGGCCTTCGCGGCGATTCCTGCCGAGAAAGTGAAGTTCTTGACAAGCGAGGAGGGGCGAACAACATTGCTCGCGATTCTCAGGCATCACATCCTGCCGATGGCTCTCGACTCAGGCTCGCTCATGCAACGTCGCGGGGTTGTTGCGCTGTCAGGCCAGAACCTCGCCATAGATGCAGAAGGGCTGACCATCGCGGGCGCATCGTTCTTGAAAGCGGATGTGCCATTTGACAAGGGCATCGTGTACGTGATTGATCGCGTCATGATGCCGGAAACTCGCTCCATCGCCGAGATCGTGAGTCAGGAGCCACGACTCGCCACACTTCTCAAGGCGGTCACAGCGGCGGGCCTTGCAACACAGCTGGGCGGTGAGAACGGGGGGCCGTGGACCTTGTTGGCCCCATCGAACGAAGCGTTCGACGCCCTGGGGGAGCAGGCGATCAACTCGCTCCTGGCGGACCCTTCACAACTGGCAAATGTCCTGAGTGCCCACGTGATCCCCAGCCGCATCCGTCGCGCCGACATGATCGCCCAACGATCCGCGCGAACGCTGCTCGGCCGCGACACCGTCTCCTTCTCGCTCGTCGACGGGAAAATCGCAGTGGCTGGTGCCGGGTTCATCACGGCGGATATCGAGGCCTCCAACGGTGTCATCCACATCATCGATCGGGTGATCGTCCCCGGTCCGTCCGCTGCCCGGGATATGCCCGCGGAAGGGAACAAGGTCGTTTCCGGGCTTGTGGAACTGGCGATCGAACGAGGCGTCCCGATCTTCAATGATGGCAAGCCGGAAGCGTGCGCCGCGATCTACGAGGTGACGATCACCGCGCTCATTGATCTGGCATCCGAATCGCTTGGAAACGATGCCGTTGAGCGTCTGCGACTGGCGCTGGCGGAAGGCCAATCCGAGAAGGACGCCACGAAGAAGGCGTGGATCTTTCGCGGAGCGATGGATCGCGTGTACCAGGATGCGACTTCTCAGCGTTCGCGTTGATCGCTCGAAACGTCGCTCCGAGCCTGCTCTCGCTCACCAAGGGATGGTCGCTGAGGACCTTCCGAGCAACTTGGAACGCCGACTCACCGGTCAAGCGGTACGGATCCGTTGACCCCGACCATGTCTTCACTGATGTTCAACATCTGGCTCGAGCTCACACTGCTCGCGGTCCTCGTGTGTCTCCTGATCTACGGAACCTTCGACACGCGCTTTCAGTTGGCACGTCGGACAGGCGCGCTGGCGGTCGCGTTGCTGCGGCGCAACTCGCGCCGACTATGAGTGTTGATCGCGGGCACTGCACTGATCTTGGTTGGGATCGTGATCTCGCCCTTGCCCGGGCCGGGACTGAGCGTGCTGGTACCGCTGGGGCTGGCGTTCCTCGCGAGCGAGTTCGTGTGGGCGCGGAGGTTGGCGGTTCAGATCAAACAGCGAAGCGGGCCGCTGCGCGAGGTAACGCAGCGAGTCGCGGACGCATCGTCGCGGCGGATCGTGATCCCGGTGTGTGTGACGTTCTTGTGCACAGCGGTGTCAATAGCGATTTGGACGCCAGCGCCAGCGCTGGTGCTCTGGCCGGCGGCGTCGATCCTGTTCACGCCCGTGTTCCGCTGGGCGCACCTGGTGTTGCGTGCCGCACGCGGGTGAAGTGACCCTGGTCTGCTTCCGACCCGGTTTCCGAGGCGAGTTCAAGACCCGCGCGGCGGCTCGTCGAAT
>CAYMWG010000345.1:0-3118 GCA_964393765.1 uncultured Phycisphaeraceae bacterium | reverse complement strand
CTTCCGGCCGTGGAACGCCGGGAGTGGGTCTTTGGGGGCCTTGGACACTGGATTAGGGTATTTGTAGGTCGTATGGCTGCTCCGGCTGTGTTGCCGGGGTGCTGGGCGACCGCTGTTTGGCCCGACGCAAGGGTCGCGGGGCTGTCGCGGCCGATAGAGTTTGCACATGACGGCATTGCCCACCTCATTTTCCTTCGTCTATGTAGCCGTCCGGGCGGGCGGCGGGCGGAAGTTCGGCGTCCGGCAGGCCGGGAGCGTTCCGGCTCTCGCGCAGTCGTTGCGCACCGAGAACAAGATGCTGGTGCGGAGTTGGAAACTCCCCGGCTGGGCCTCGCCCACCAATGAACTGAGCGTCAAGGACCAGGCGACGCTGAACGAGCAACTGGGTCAGTTGCTTTCGCGGGGTGTGCCGCTGGTGGAGGCTCTGGAGGTCGTCGCGGCGACGGTTCGGCCTGCGACGAGGCCGCGGGTGCAGCGGATGCGGGACCTGGTGGCGGCGGGGTCGAGTTTTGCCGATGCGTGCAGACAGGTGGGGGGCTTCGACAACGTGACGATCGCGGTGTACCGGGGCGCGGAGCGCTCGGGCGACCTCGCGGGCGCGGCGAAGGAACTGAACCTGACGCTGCGGCGGCGGCTTGCGGTCTCGGGCAAGGCCGCGACGCTGATGGTGTACCCGGCGATCGTGCTGTCGATCTCGGCGGTGGTGTCGGTGCTGATGCTCATTTTGATCGTGCCCAAACTGGCGGAAGCGCTGATGGAATCGGACATCGAGTTGCCGGCGTTCTCGCGTCTGGTGATGGGTGCGGGGGTGTGGATGCGCGACCATGTGGGCCTGCTGGCGATCTTCGCGGCGGCGGCGGCGGGGCTGGTGCTGGTGGGGCGCGGGACGGTGATGAAGGGCGCGGCGTGGCTGATGCGGAAGTTGCCGCTGCTGCGGGACGTGGTGCTGGCGCAGGAGTCGGCACGGTTCTTCAGCGTGATGGCGGCGATGACGCGGACCGGTGTGCCCTTCGGCGATGCGCTGGCCGTCTCGAACCAGGCGGTGAACCACCCGGAGATGCGCGCCCAACTGGAGCGCCTGCGGCAGCGACTGATCGGCGGCGGCCTGCTGCGGACCTTGATTGACGAGGTGACGACGCTCCCGCTGTCGACGCGGAGGTTGCTCATCGCCGCGGAGCGGTCGGGGGATTTGGAGCAGGCGTTCGGGACGCTGGCCCAGGACATGACCGATGAGGTGGACAAGAAATCCGCACGCGCCCTGGCGGCGATGGAGCCGGCGCTGATCGTGGTGATGTTCCTGATTATCGGGTCGCTGCTGATGTCGATCCTGCTGCCGATGCTGACACTGAGCGGGAGCATGAAGGTGTAGGGGAAGTGGGAAGTGGGAAGTCGGAAGTGGGGAAGCGTGCCGGAAAGTTGGGAAATGCCCCCGAGCAGGAGGGCGGGTAGCGCAAAGAACCCGGATGGCAAAGTGGCGGGTCTGTGAGGTCTGAAAGGAAGGGACGACGCATGAGGAACTACCGGAAAGTGATGTCTCGGCGCGGCTTCACGCTGCTTGAGATGATGCTTGTTGTGTTGATTATCGGGATGCTGGCCGCGGCGGTGGCGTGGAACTTTGCCGGTCAGGGCGACAAGGCCCGCATTGGGACGACCAAGGCGAACCTGCAGACGCTCCAGCAGATGCTGGTGAACTACCAGATCGAGAAGGGGCAGTACCCCGCGACGCTGGAGGCGCTCAAGCCGGAGTACGCGGCCAAGATTTCCAAGGACGGGTGGAAGCACGACTTCATCTATTACACCCCCTCGCCCGACGGGCGGCCGTTCGCGCTCTTCAGCCAGGGCGGGGACGGGGTGACGGGCGGCGCGGACGACATCAACGTGTGGACGATGGACGAAGAGGTCGCGCCGGCGAACTAAAGAGCACGGAACCGCCGAAGGCGGCGCGCGGAGCGCACCCATGGACGCCCGGAGGGCAGGGAGCACGATGACTGGCCTGCGGCACGGACGCCGCGGCGGTCGGCGCAGCGCACGGCGCGCTTCGGGCCTGACGCTGCTGGAGGTGGTGCTCGCCGTGGTCATGCTCAGCGGCGTGACGGCCTCGATCATGTCGGCGATCGCGTATGTGGAACGCGGCGATGCGCGGGACCGCCGCCGCCTGGCGGCCTATGAGGTGGCCAACCGCCTCGTGCTGCAATGGCTTGACGACAGCAAGGCGATGCCCGAGCCGTGGCTGCCGATCGCGTATGGCGACCGGTACCAGTTCTTCTTTGAGTTGTCGATCACGCCGGCGACGATGGTGCTCAACGAGCGGCAGGGCGGGGCGGGCGAGACGACGCTGCAGGGGCTGGACCGGTACCGCATTGTCGCGGTGCGGATCATGGATGCGGATGAGAGCGACCCGCGCCGGGCGCGACCGAGCACCGATGAACTGGCGCTGATCTGGCGGGTGTACGACCCAGCGGCATCGCGGAACCCGGATTCGACCACGCGGTTCGGGAAGAACACCGAGAACATTCTGAGCCTGATCAACCTGGTGCTCGGCGGTGCGGGGGCGGGCGAGACAGGCGGCGGCGGTCGGAGCCCCCTGGAGCGTGAGGGGGGGCGGCTGCGATGACACGGCTCGACCACCGCGCACGGGCGTTCACGCTGCTGGAGATGATGCTGGCGGTGACGCTGGCATCGATCGTCGCGCTGTCGGCCTATGGGCTGTTCGAGGTCATTCGGCGCACGGAGCGCCGCCAGTTTGTCCGCATGGGCGAGGCCGATGAGGTGGCCCGCGCGCATCGCGCGATCGAGCGGGCCTTCCGCACGCTGGTGATGAGCGACAAGCCGTTGCCCGGCGATGAGAAGGCGGTGACGGAGCGGCTGCGCGAGTTCGAGCGGGCGGTCGACAATGATGATCCCGATCCGCCGCTGGATGATGAAGAGCCCGAGCCGCGCCTGGTTCTGCGGCCCGATCCGTCAAGCCCGCAGATCGAGGCGGAGGTGGAGGGGCGGGTGGTGCGGATGCGGTCCCAGGTGATGGAGGTGGTGGTGCGGACGCCGCCGGTGCTGGGCGCGCGCCCGGAGGAACGGATATTTGATGTTTCCGCGCGCGACAGTCGGCGCGGGCCGGGGG
>CAYMWG010000344.1:0-3139 GCA_964393765.1 uncultured Phycisphaeraceae bacterium | reverse complement strand
ACTTGGAATTGCATCAGCTGACGCCGTCGCCATCCTTGGTGATGAGAGGTACCTAGTCGCTGGCTGCGTCACCCACGACGAAGGACGCGCATCCCAGGTGTGGTACACAATCTTCGATAGTAAGGGAAAGGTTGTCGTAGAGCGAGCGATCGACGTCGGTCAAACCGTTACGGACGTTCGCACCATCGCCGCGGCAGTCCCGAGCGGAGACGGCGGAGCGATACTCACGGTATGGCTGGGAGATATGTCTGGCGGAATGGCAACTCTTTGCAGAGAGTCGATCATTTTCCAGATCGATGTGCTCGGCCAGTCGCAGGAACTCGCGAGAGTACCGGGGCGAGTAGTTGCAGTTCATACTTCAGGCAAGGGGCGCGTTAGCCTCATTATTGATCAGCCTGAAGAAACTGCCCTGACCGACAACGATGCGAAAGTGCCGAACGAGCTCAAGTATCATCGAGCGTCCGGTTTGCATACTGATGCGCGTTACGGCGAGATTGACCGAGAGCATAAACTAGTCCTGGTTCGAAAAATATTTTCTCGGCCAACGCAATTGCCGACACCTTGGTGGAACTACGCGTTCAATGATCAAGATCCAGGTAACTTACGAACAACTGGCGTGACGATTCGTGCTGATGAACATCAAGGTAAGATCGCGATGTCGTTGGACATCGAGGAGAGTTCCTCGCACGATCGGCACTCGTACAACTTCCCGTTTGCGGAGCCGATCATGGGAGTTAGTCGTGTCACAGCGTGTAGGGAAGGTTACCTTCTGACGTGCAGCGAAGCCGGCTTACCGCGCGCTCGGCCGAGGGTGGCGATTCTGGTGCTGAAGGGCGCTGACGCTACAGTCGATAAACCGAAGTGAAGCGGCTTGATTTAGAAATGACGACTGATCTGCCAGGCACAGCGGGCTCTGGAGACTCCCGTCCGAATAGCTCGCCGGACATTATGGGTCGCCGGACTACAGTTGGACTCACTCTGTCCAAAGTGTGGCCATGGTCGGAATATTCTCAAGCAGTATACTTAAATGGTGATACTACACCTCCGCGACGACCGGACAAATGAAGGGGCACTGGCGGCTACAAGTACGTGTGGGACGCCTTCTGACGGCTTGTTGAAGTGCGGAACCAGAGCAGCACACTGCTTGCAGAATACCGCTACAACGGCCTCAATCAGCGGATCACCTGGCACTACGACGCCGACAACGACGCCGATGTCGATGGTTCAGACCCCACCTACCACTTCGCCTACGACGAGAAGTGGCGGATGGTGGGGACGTGGCGGGGGACGGACAGCGAACCCAAGGAACTCTTCGTCAACCACCAGGCCGGGCTTGCGGGGATGGGCGGGTCTTCCTATATTGATACCGTGGTTCTGCGCGACAAGGACAGCACGAATGGCTGGACGGGCACCCCGGACGGGACCAGTTAGCCTGTCCTTGAAATCCTGATCCAGTTCGGATCAGAGAGCACTTGCTTCCGCAATCTCCTCCAGACCGATCGGGCTGAACCGGCGTTGCAGTGCTGACGCGGCAGATCCGACGTGGCAGGGGGGTCTCCACCCGCACCGGTCGAAGCCCTCCCCAGCCGAAGGCCCCCAGCCGAAGCCGCCCAATTAGTCTGCGAAATCCAACTTGACAGCGTCCCGAACCGGGTTCATCTTTGGTTCGTATAGGCCGCGGCGTCCTCTCGGACGCGCCGCATCCGAACTGGCTGTTCCCGGGGGGGCTCCCGCGCGCCATCGCGCCGAAAGGTTGTTATGCCCGCACGCATGTCCTTGTCCGGTCTGGCTTTGGCGTGGGCATCGGCCGGGCTGCTGAGTCTGGTCGCCCTGCCCGCCGCGGCCCAGCCCTTTGCCCGTCAGGGCATCGACCTGCTTGCCCAGATCCCCCTGAGCGGCTTTTCCGCGCCGGCCCCCCAGAGTGGCAACGACTGCTGGGGGCACGTCTCGCCCTCCGGTCGCGAGTACGCCATCATGGGCCTTTATGACCGTGCCGCGTTCGTCGAAGTGACGAACCCCGCGGCCCCGATGATCGTCGCCGAGATCTCCCACCCCGGCAGCCTGTGGGGCGACATGAAGGTCTATGAGCAGCACTGCTACGTCGTGAACGAGAGCAGTGGCGGGATGCAGGTCATCAGCATGGTCAACATCGACGCCGGCGTGGTGACGCTCGTCGGCAGCGTGACGGGCAACGGCCTGACGCACTCGCACAACGTCGCGCTCAACCCGCAGTCGGGGTTCCTGTATCTCTGCGGGTCCGACGTCAGCGGGTCGGGCGGGGGCCTTGCCGTCTACTCACTGGCCGACCCCCGCGTTCCGGCGTTCGTCGGCTCTTGGAACGGGCACTACGTCCACGACGCCCAGATCGTCACCTACACGTCCGGCCCCTTCGCCGGGCGCGAGATCGCGTTCTGCGCAAACGAGAGCGCGGGCCTGGCCGTCGTCGATGTCACCAACAAGGCCTCGATGTTTACCGTCGCGACCCGGACCTACCCCGGCGTGCAGTACGCCCACCAGTGCTGGCTCTCCGAGGATCGCAACTATCTCTATCTCAACGACGAGCTCGACGGCCCATCCCAGGGCTTCGCTTCATCGACCACGCGCGTCTTCGACGTCTCGGACATCGCCAACCCGACGCTCGTCAACACCTTCACCAGCAACGCCTCGACCGCGATCGACCACAACCTCTACGTCCACGGCCGCTTCATCTACGAGTCCAACTACCGCTCCGGGCTGCGCGTCTTCGACGCCATCGACCCCGTCAACCCCGTCGAAGTCGCATTCATCGATACCTACCCGGAGAACGACTCCCCCGGCTACGAAGGCACGTGGAGCAACTTCCCCTTCTTCCCCAGCGGGACCATCGTCATCAGCGACATCAACCGCGGCATGTTCCTTGTCCGCCTGAACCTCGACTACCTCTCCTTCCTCCAGGCCACGCCCGTTTCCGGCACCGTCGCCCCCGGCATCGCCATCCCGGTCTCCGTCAGAGTCGAGTCCCTCGTCACGCCCCTCGACACCGCCAGCGTCATGGTGCACGCCCGCAGCAACGGCGGGCCCTTCACGATCTTGCCCATGACCACCGCGGGCGCCGACCTGTTCACCGCCGCCCTCCCGGCCGCGGCCTGCGAGGACCTTG
>CAYMWG010000343.1:0-3150 GCA_964393765.1 uncultured Phycisphaeraceae bacterium | reverse complement strand
GCTTCCCGATGTACGCCGTCGGCCAGTGCGCCGACATCCTCACCTTCCGGCCCGAACTCGTGCCCGTCGGCCAGGATCAGGAGGCGCACATCGAGATGTGCCGCGATGTCGCGTTGAAGTTCAACCAGATGTACAGCGGCGTGGGCAACCGCGTCGAGCCGCGGGACCACGTCAAGGCGGGCGGCGTCTTCCCGATCCCGCGTGCCAAGATCGGTCGCGTGGCGCGGCTCGTCGGTCTCGACGGCACGAACAAGATGAGTAAGTCCCTTGGCAACGCGATCTTCCTCTACGACGATGCGAAGACGGTGCAGAAGAAACTTAACAAGATCACCACGGGCCGTCAAAGCCCCACCGAGCCGGGCGAGATCACCAACACGCTCATGCAATATGTTGACGTGTTTATCGGGGGAGCCTCGGTAGCCGGCGAGGCCCGCGCGGCGGAGATCAAGCGGCTCTACGCCACCGGCGAAGGCGGCGGCATCGGCGACGGGCACATCAAGGCCGAACTGGGTGAGGCGATCAACGCGCTGATCGAGCCCATGCGGGTCCGCCGCGCGAAACTCGATGGCCCCGAGGGCGACGCCATTGTGAACGACGTGATCCGCCGCGGCATCGCCAGGGCCAACATCGTCGCCGAAGAGACGCTGCACCTGGCGAAGAAGGCGATGGGGCTGGACTTTGGGGGGAGGCTGGTGACGCAGGTGTGATCGGCGCTGGAACAGGCAGCCCGAGCCAATGAACAGCCCGGTCGTGAGGGATCTTTCGCTTGCGCATGGGCTGCCGGACTAAGCCCCTCCTCGGGTGCGGTCGGGCCTGCGCGGTTGGCGCTTTGCCAGACGCCGGGCCTAGTCGTTCCCCGGGTTGCGCTTAAATGACGAAATGCCGTTTTTCAGGGTCGTTTTGACGCTCAGGTCCGAAAGGGTAGGTCTGCGCTTAAACGGCATCACGCCCAAAATGGGGAATAGCTTCGGTATCGTAGGGATGTTTGGCTAGGGTCCGCTAACTTGATCCGGTTCGCGTCGATCGCCGCAGCGATGATCTGCGAGGCAACGGCTGACTTTTCTTCGCTCAGTTTGAACCGCTCCCGCAAGGACTGGTTCGTCATTTTCTGATTGGTGACATACCTCAGGCAGCAGTGCTGGTAGCACGCTCGCACGCGCTCCGCACGGTCCATCGACTCGAAGTCACGATGGGCAAACAGGATGACTGATGTGCGCAAAGCCCCGACGCGGAAATCCGGCGCGGGCAGCTGGAATGCCTCCGCCGCGCTGACGACCTTGTCGATCCCGCTGCCCTTCTCCTCACAAATACCGATCCGACGCGCGAGTCCCGCGAGTC
Organism: uncultured Phycisphaeraceae bacterium; assembly: GCA_964393765.1. Classification (GTDB taxonomy): domain Bacteria; phylum Planctomycetota; class Phycisphaerae; order Phycisphaerales; family UBA1924; genus JAHBXL01. The sequence continues at coordinate 1,812 of CAYMWG010000343.1, read as the reverse complement.
GCTCGTTGCGGGACTGGTACTCGTCAATAAACCGATCGGGTGAGATAAAAGACCTGCCAGGGTTCGAAACCTCCATCCGATCGGAATAAATCTCGATGGCGACGGATGTTCCTGTCTCTGCAAAGTCCTGATGGATCAGCGCGTTGGCCACAAGTTCACGGACCGCGATCTCGGGGAACATCTTCATCTCTCGACGGAACGCCTGCTCGATGACTTCGTTGGAGGACACCTGGCTGTTAATGTACTCGATAAGACCCTGGAACCCGGTCGCATAGCCCTTGACACCGGGTTTGTCTGCCTTGGTCTTGAGCTTGTCCGTCCCCTCATAGACAATGACGCGCGGCGCCTTCCGTCCCAGGCGCTCGACCTGGTCGAGCCGCTTGGCGAAGAGAATCGCTCCGAGATTCGTGATTGTTCAGAGGCCGGCAGCCTCCCGCACGATGAGCCGCTCGCTCGCGAATCGTTCGAGCACTGCTTCCCGGGTCGCGGGATACGGCAACACGAGCAGATCGAAACAGGCCGACGTATCCAGAGCTTGGACGACCCCTTCGGCATCACATCCGGTCAGCGCGGCCTTGAGCTCCCACTCCGGGTTCCCCTCATCACAGATCCGCTTGAGTTCCTCCGGGGACATTGGGACCAGAGCGTCGCCTACACGCATGAGGTATCGCCCCTTGTGGTGGATGGGGCGCCCTCGGGGCCGTGACTGCACATGGAACAAGAGCACGCGGCCCACCGGGTGCATCACCTCATCAAACGTGACCCTGATTCCGATTCGCTCATAGATCCCGGTGACGGTACGTTCGGTGTCGTCGAAGGCTTTCGTGCCCACCACCCGTCGCGGCGTTCCATTCGTGACGCCGAGCACAATCCTGCCACCGCGTTCGTTTGCGAACGCGACGCAGTAATCCACGAGCTCTTCAAAATCGAATCGGTTCGCTGCTGCCTTGAACTCCAAGTGCTCGTTCTCCGAGCGAACGGTCAGAAGGGCATCGATATCCTGCGCTGTCGTCGGCATGGCAATGGCACATCGTAACGTCCTCGCTGCAGCGGCGCAGACCGAGAGGACTTCACGGCGAAGCCGCGCTCGGGCAGAGCCCGGAGGCTGGTTGCTCAGCCTCTATGGGCCTGCCTTCGGGAAGCAGGCAACCCGGGCTTGCGCCCAGGCTTCTTGCGGCTCACCCCCTCAACCGCTCTCCTCCTCCCATCCGCACCGCCACCTTCCCGACTCCGTACCACTCTTGGACCGCTCGGGATCATGGCCAGTCCGAAACCCGCCGATAACACCTCCACCATGCCAGGCACGCCGCACACCGACCTCTCGCCCGAACTGCTCGGCCACATGCAGGCCATCCGCGCCAAGGCGATGGAGTACGGCCTCACCTTCCACGAGGTCGTCTTCGAGGTCCTGCCCTTTGACGTGATGAACCAGATCGCCTCCTACCAGGGCTTCCCGGTGCGCTACCCGCACTGGCGCTGGGGCATGGAGTACGAGTCGCTCTCCAAGCGCGACGCCTACGGCATGGGCCGCATCTACGAGATGGTCATCAACAACGACCCCGTGTACGCCTACCTGCAGGAGTCCAACTCCGTCACCGACCAGAAACTGGTGATGGCGCACGTCTACGGGCACGCGGACTTCTTCAAGAACAACTTCTGGTACTCGCGCACCGACCGCAAGATGATGGACCAGATGGCCAACCACGCCACGCGCATCCGCCGGCACGTTGACCGGCACGGGCAGGAGGCCGTGGAGCGGTTCATCGACGCGTGCCTGAGCCTCGAACACCTGATCGACCCGCACTCGATGTT
>CAYMWG010000342.1:0-3168 GCA_964393765.1 uncultured Phycisphaeraceae bacterium | reverse complement strand
GGGCGTGGGCGAGGTGATCAACCGGCAGGGGCACACGCAGGCCGCGGCGCATCAACTCCCATGTGCCCAAGGCGCACGGGAGGAGGAGCAGCACGAGCACGAGCGGATGGGCAAAACTCAGGTTCACGCGGGCACCCCGCTGTGTGTGTGCCGCGTGCCGAGATCAACGGGCGCGGCATCGCGGTAGCGCTCCAGCATCGCGCCGATGTCCACGGCCTCGGAGCGCGATGGCGGCCTGTGCAGCCATTGCTCCAGGAGCGTCAGCAGTTCCCCGGCCTCGCGGTTCTCGCGAAGGCGACAGATCGCCTGGGCAGGGTCAAGGTCCACACTGTGTAGGCCCAGCCGCTCGCGCCAATATCCCAGGAGCAGCATCTCGAGCTGCGCGCGCTCCGGCGTGGAGAGGTCGGCGCGGATGGCCCGCTCCACCAGCGGGCGGAGTTGATCGGCCAGCGTGTGGGGGCGCGGCCCGGCGGGCGGCTGAGACGCGGCCTTGCGCATCAGTCTGCGCACGATCAGCCAAGCGGGCGGGATCAGCCAGACGGCCCCAACAGCCACGAGTGCAGCGCGATAGCCCCCCAATCGCGGCACGCTCATCCCGGCGAATTCGATCAACTCGCCCTGGTGGTCCTCCGGCAGGAGTTTGCCGATGACCACGGGCAGGGGCGGAGCATCGGTGAGCGCGGAACCGTCCGGGCGGCGGAGGCAGTCACGCAGATCGAACTTACCGGCGTACTGCGCGATGAAGCGCAGGTCGTAGAGCACATACTCGCCATCGGGTGTCGAGTCGGCGATGCGGACCACCACCGGGGCCTTGTCGTTCACGGGGACCGTCTGCACTGGCTCGGCCGCGCGATGCCGGAGGATGACCTGTCCCTCGATGCCGATTGTTGATTGCGCGGGCGAGGGTCCGCGGATTTGGGCGGGGACAGCAACGCCCGGGGGCGATCGCGGGGGAACAGCGCTCGCCGGCGCGCACCAGACCGCCAAGTTGATGGCCGCGAAGACGACTGCGAGAGCGCGCACGTTCATCGGCCGCCCCTTCGGCCCGCGCCGCGCGAGGCCAGCAGCCTGCGGACGGCGGGGATCGCAGGCTCATCCGTGCGGAGGAGCAGGTGATCGACGCCCGCGCCGATGAGTTCGGCCCGGTCGTCCCGGCCGATAAGACCCCGGCGCGGGGGCAGGAACTCTCGGCCCGTCTCCGCCTCGCGCGAGCGGACAAACCCGGCCCGAAGTGGCGTTCCTTCCTTTATTCCCTCCGCGGGGTCGCGCAACTGGATCACGATGACATCGTGGCGCTGCCCGATCCGCTTGAGCACGTCGATCGCGCCGGGCTCGTGCAGGTCGCTCAGCACCACGACCGCGCTGGTGTGCAGCGCGAGGGCCTCGACCTTTTGCAACTGCGCGACAACCGATGTCCCTTCCTCTCTCGACTCGGCGCGGAGTTGCTCGATCCGCCGCCAGATGCGCCCGCTGGACAGCGTCGGCGCGCCCTCACCATTGCCATCACGGTCCCCGCACGAGAGGATCGCTACCGGGCTGCGCCGGCGAAGCCCGACGAGCGCCATCGCGGCGCCCAGCCAGACCGCCAGGTCATGCTTGCTGGGGCGGTGCGCGCCAAGAGAACTCACGGCCATCGAAGCAGAAGTATCCACCAGCACGAACATGGGGGATCGCTTGGTAGCCTCGTACTCCTTGACGTGGAAGCGGCCCGTACGCGCGGTGACCTTCCAGTCGATGCTCCGCACGCTGTCGCCGTAGGCGAACATCCGGCTCTGGGCATAATCGACGCCCGCGCCGACGAAGCGCGACGCATCCGTTCCGTAGGTGAGGTCGTCGGCGAGGCGGCGCAGCACGAGTTCGAAACGCGAGGCGGCGAGTTCGGCGGGGACCGCGAGGATGTCCGTGTGCAGGGTCAGTTCGCGGCTCCGGTCATGCGGCCAAGAAGGAACACAGAGCGAGCATGGTGAGCAGAGAAGAAGCAGAGAAAGACAAGGACACGGATGAGAAAGATGAGACGGATGGGACGGATGGGACGGATGGGACGACTGCCGAATCCGTGCTGCTGCCCCTCACTCCGAATCAACCCGTCTGGTCCATGAGTTCGCGCAGGATCTGGCGGGTTGTGCGGCCGCGGGCCATGGCCTCGTAGGTGAGGCGCATGCGGTGGAGCAGGACATCCTCGGCGAGGGCGAAGAGGTCCTCGGGGATGACGTAGTCGCGCCCGTAGATGAAGGCGCGGGCGCGGGAGGCCTGCGCGAGAGCGATGCCGGCTCGCGGGCTGCACCCAAGATCGAGGTCGGGGCAGCGGCGGGTGCGATCGACAAGGTCCACGCAGTGGCGAAGGAACACCTCGGAGACATGCACCGCCTGCACGGCTTCCATCGCGAGCGTCAGGTCGCCGATGCGGACCTCGGGCGTGTCTTCCACAGCATCGAACGCGGTCATGGGGACCGCGCCGCCCTCCTTGCCCTTGTTGAGGCCCAGGCGCAGACTGCGCCGGACCACTTCCTCTTCCTGGTCCTTGGTCGGATACTCCAGCCGGTGGCAGAGCATGAAGCGGTCGAGTTGCGCTTCGGGCAACTCGAACGTCCCGGCCTGCTCGACTGGGTTCTGCGTCGCGATCACCAAGAACGGGACGGGGAGACGGTGCGAGGTCGAGCCGATGGTGACTTTGCGCTCCTGCATGGCTTCGAGGAGCGCGGACTGCACCTTGGGAGTGGCGCGGTTGATCTCATCGGCCAGAAGGAGATTGGTGAAGACGGGGCCCTTGTGGATGCGGAACTGGCGCGTCGTCTCGTCGAGGATCTCCGCGCCGACGATATCCGAGGGCAGGAGGTCGATGGTGAACTGCACGCGCCCGAAGTGCAGGTCGATCGCCTTGGCGACCGTGTGAACGAGGAGCGTCTTGGCCAGCCCCGGCACCCCTTGCAGGAGCAGATGGCCGCCGGTGAGCAGCGCGATCAGGATTCGCTCGACGACGACATCCTGGCCGACGACGGTCTTGCCGACGCGCGCCCGGACGCGCTCGGCCAGCGGTGCCTGTCGCCCCCCCACCACCGCGTCGCCGCCTTCGCGGACATGGCCATGCCCGTTTGGCGAGTGAGCCTGTGCCGGCACCTTGGCTGTTGATGCTGCTCCGCCCGATCCGACTTCCGTTGGGTGCATGCA
>CAYMWG010000341.1:0-3174 GCA_964393765.1 uncultured Phycisphaeraceae bacterium | reverse complement strand
GGCCGAAGAGGGCGTCTTCAAGGAGGCTCTCGCTCTGGCCGGCGCAGTTGAAGGGGACGAAGCGCGCCTTGGCGCGCGGGCGGTTGGGGGCGATGGCCTGCGCGACGAGCTCCTTGCCCGTGCCGCTCTCGCCGGTGATGAGCACGGGGATCGTCGAGGGCGCGACCGCGCGCACAGTTTGCAGGATGCGGCGCATCGGTTCGGAACCCGCGATGATGCCCTCGAAGCCATCGTGCTGGATGAGTTCTGACAGCCCAGCGCCCTTGCCATCCCCGGCTGCCTCGTGGCGCAGAAGAACAGTCTCGGCAGCGCGGTTCACGAGGTTGCGGAAGACCTCGAGGTCGAGGGGCTTCTCGATGAAGTCGTAAGCCCCGAACTTGAACGCCGCGCGGGCGGTGGGGACATCGCCGTGAGCGGTGACCATGATGGTCTCGGCCTGGGGCTGGAGTTGCCGCGCCGACTGCAGGACGCGCAGGCCCGCGTCCGAGCCATCGGGGGCCGTGCCGCCCACACCGGCGGAGGCGGGCATGCGGAGGTCGGTGATGAGGACATCGAACTGCCCGCCGCGGAGTTCCTCGAGTGCCGGGGCGACGCCGCCGACGATGGTGCAGACGTGCCCGAACTTCTTCAGGGCCTCGGCCATGACCTCGGCGTGCTCGATCTCGTCCTCGACGATGAGGACCTGCGCGGCGAGTTTGTCGTGCTTCGAGGCTGGGGGCATGGGAGGAGTTTAGCGTCGGATCGCCGGGGCGCGTCTGAGCGCACACAGCGCGATCGCTATCGCATCCGCGACATCCGCCGGCTCGGGCCGAGCGGCCAGGCCCAGTTGCATCCGCACGCTCTCCTGCACCTGCACCTTGCTGGCGTGCCCGTTGCCGGTGAGCGACTTCTTGACCTCGGTGGCCCCGAGTTCGACCACGCCGACCCCGGCGCGCCGGGCACGCAGGAGGACGATGCCGCGGGCGTGGCCCATCACGATCGCGGTCGTGGGGTGGGCGTAGTGGGCGTAGAGTTTTTCGACGGCGAGGGCCGCGGGGCGGACGCGGTCGATGATCTCGGCCAGGTCGGTGTCGAGTTCGACGAGCCGATCGGCGACGCTGAGTTTGGCGTTGAGACGGATCACGCCGGCTTCGATGAGTGCCGCGTGGGCGAGTGTCCGCGATGAGCGCGCCGCCTCCAGGCAGGCAAAGCCGGTGAGGCGGAGTCCGGGATCGATGCCGAGGATGCGCACGGTGGCTCTCTATCGACCGGATCGCGCGCGGGGCAACTTCCCCCCCGCTGCGCCACCCAAACCTGACCGGCGCGCCCAGGACACGATGGTCTTCACCACCATGTCCGTTTCGATGTTCACTTCGTCACGCGGGGCCAGGCCGCCCAATGTCGTGAGTTCCAGCGTTGTCGGGATCAGGGCGACCTCCAAGCCGTCGGCGTAGGTTCGGGCGATCGTCAGCGACGCGCCGTCCACGCACACCGAGCCTTTGTCCACAACGAACTCCCGGAGCGGCTTGGGTAGGCGGACCCGGACCCGCCAGTCCAATCCCTTCTGAACCGAGACCACTTTCCCCCTACCGTCGATATGGCCCTGCACAAGGTGTCCGCCCAGCAGCGTTGACGGGGTGAGTGCGTGCTCGAGGTTGACGCGGCTGCCGAGCCGCAGGCTTCTTAATGTTGTCTTGTCCAGGGTCTCGGCAACGGCGAAAAAGGTCAACACGCCGCGGCGTCCCATTGGTCGCTCGGCAACGGTCAAGCAAACGCCTGCCACGCTCACCGAATCGCCGAGTCGCGGCTTATGATCCCAGGAACCGGTGTCGATCGTCAGGCGAACCGGCGCATCCGGAAACTGTGCGGGTTGCTCGACCTTGATGACGGTGCCGATGGCTTGCACAAGGCCTGTGAACATGGCCCTGAGCGTAGCCGGTCGCGAATCGGACCCCGCTTGACCGTTCCCCTGCCGGTGTTGATACTGCTCCCCCCTCCCACGCCTGCTCAACGTTTCCCACGCGGGCCCCTCTGACAACGATCTCGAAAGGCCGAACCCGATGCCCGTTGACTCTCGCCCCTTCAGAGTTGGTCGCCCGTGCGGCCGCGTCCTTCCCCTGCGGACACTCACGGGCATGCTGCTGCTTTGCTCCGCGACCCTGGCCGGGTGCGGACCCTCAGGCCCGGAATCGAACTCTCCGGATGTGCGTGCTGCGGCGGTGCCGGTGCATACGGAGGAGTACGCCAAACTCGGGTACCGCATCGACTGGCGGGGATTCCCGTCGATGTTCGCCGGTCAGCAGGTCCGGTTCTTCAATGTCGCAGGCGATGTGTTGCTCGTGCAGGACTCGGCGGGGGTGCTGAGCGTGCTGGAGGACAGCAGCGGCGAGCGACGCTGGTCCGACCAGCCGGCGCAGGCGCTCACCAAGTTCACCGGCAACATCCGCGACGGGAACCGGGTGATCTGCTCCAGCGAGTCCGAAGTGTTCTTCTTCGACATCGCGACAGGGAACCTGCTCGACAAGCAGCGGCTCGGGAACGTGGTGAACACGCGCCCCGTGAAGGTCGGCGACATCCTGGTGTACGGCTGCTCGAACGGACAGGTACTCGGCCACCTCACGCTCAACGGCTTCCGTCAGTGGGGCTCGGGGCTTGACGGCTCCATCGAGACCGATCCGATCCGGTTTGGCGACTCCAACTCGGTCGCGCTCGCTTCTTCGCGGGGCGAGATCGTCGCCCTCGATGCCATCACCGGCTACTCGCACGGGCGCGGGCGCATCTTTGCCGGGCCGGGCGCGCAGATGGGCGCCTCGGAGACGACGCTCTTCGTCGCGAGCCTTGACCACTCGCTCTACGCCCTCGACCGCGAGCAGGTCTCGACCATCTGGAGGCACCGCACCGAGGAACCGCTCCGGCGCGCCCCGGTCCACCACAACGGAGTCGTGTACTGCGACCTGGGCTCCCAGGGCATCACCGCTTTCAACAGCGGCACTGGCAAGGTCCTGTGGCAGAACAAGGGCGCGCACGGCGTGCTGACCGCTGTCCGCAAGGGGCGGCTGGTCTTCTGGGAAGGCTCGACCTCCACGGCCACGACCATCGATCCTGCTCGCGGCGACACCATCGACACTGTGACGCTGGCCCAAGTCACATTCCTTCGCGCGCAGCCGTTCGTGGACGGAAATCTGTACGGCGCGA
>CAYMWG010000340.1:0-3184 GCA_964393765.1 uncultured Phycisphaeraceae bacterium | reverse complement strand
CACGAGTAGAGGCCCGGGCCTCTACTCGTGACTCCTCTCGCGCGTGCCTCACTCTTCGAGCGTCTTCTTCCTTCTCAGCACATGGTGGTAGTGCTGCGCGAATCTGTGCGCCTCATCGCGGATCGCCTGGCAGAGGCGCAGCCCCAGGTTCTCGCGTCCGAGTTTGATCGGCTCGCCGCGCCCGCCCAAAGACGAGCCGTCCTCGGCCTTGCGGAACACGAAAAGAATCTCGTCCTTCTTGGCCAGCGACACAACCATCGGCGGCTGCACATCGAGGTCCTTGAACGCCTCCATCGCCGCGTGCAGTTGCCCGATGCCGCCATCGATAAGGATCACGTCCGGGTACAACTCGTTGCCCGTGCCCGCCTCGCGGTAGCGGCGCAGGACGACCTCTCGGATGCTCGCGTAGTCGTCGTTGATGCCCAGGATCGCCCGCTGCTCCCCGTCCTTCGCGCTCTCGCCGCGGAGCGGCGAGGTACCCAGACCGCTCTCGCCGCGAGGCGGCGAGGTAGCCGAGGTTCCCAGCCCGCCGCGGATCCGGTACCGCCGGTACTCGTTCTTCAGCGGCCGTCCGTCCACGAAGCACACCTTGCTCCCGACCGTCTGCCCGCCTTGCAGGTGCGCGATGTCGATCGCCTCGATGCAGCGGATGGGCTTGTCCATCCCGAGCGTCTTCTGGAGCGACCGCATCCCCTTCTTGGGATCGATATGGAACGCTTCCGCCTCGGGCTGCCATTCGTCCTTGCGACCGCCCTTGGCCCGTTGATCCAGACGCTGCACCGCCTTGATCTGGTCCCGCAGCACCGCGGCCTTCTCATACTCCTGCGACATCGCCGCGTCGTTCATCTCCCGCTGCATCTGCCGGAGCATCACCGAGCGCTTGCCCGTCAGGAAATCGACGAACCGGTCCACATCGGCGCGATAGGGTTCTTTGGCGATCTTCGCCGCGCACGGCGCGGTACACATCCCGATGTTGTAAAGGATGCACGGCCGGAAGAACTTCCTCTTGCCGTCGCCCTCGATGATGTCGAGCGAGCAGGTGCGGAACTTGAACACCCGCTGCATCAGGTTCACCGCCTCGCGCAGCGCCCCGGGGCGAGTGAACGGGCCGAACACCTTCGCACCCTTGAACTCGGGCGCTTGAAGGTTCCGCGTCACCACCACGCGCGGGAAGTCCTCCTTCGAGGTGATGACCAGGTATGGGAACGTCTTGTCGTCGGTCAGCCTCGCATTGAATCGCGGCGAGATGTCCTTGATCAACCGATTCTCGGTGAGCAGCGCCTCCCACTCCCCCTCGCAGTCGAGCGTCTCGAGGTCGTGGACCAGGTCCAGCAGCGGGCCTTTGCGCACGCCGAGGTCCGCCGACGGGATGAAGTACGACGACACGCGGTCGCTCAGGCGCCCGGCCTTGCCGACGTACAGCACCACATCGTTGTGGTCCTTCATCAGGTACACGCCCGGCGTGCCGGGCAGCGATCGGGCCTTCTTCAGCAGGCGCGCCAGGCGCGCCTCACGCGACTCACTCCCCCAGTCCGGCAGCGGAACAGGAACATTCACGGGCAGGGGTGCCGACGGCACCCCGCCGATCGAGCCCGACGGCTCGGACCCGGGAGCCGGAAGCGGAACAAACTCGGGCGCATCCTGCGGCACGGAGAATCATAGAACGAAGTCGGAAGTCGGAAGTCGGAAGTCGGAACTCGGAACCCGATTCATTCCCACTTCCCACTTCCTCTCACCCTCCCCCGCCCGGCACGGGCTTGCCGGTGGCGATGTCCTGGCCGCGAAGGTGGCGGGTCACATCGCGAGCGAACCGCGTGACGCGCCCGCGCTGCTCGGGGCCGGAGACCTGTTCGGCGTCCTTGCGGAGCATGCCGATGAGGTTGTTCACCCGCTCGCCGTTCATCTGCGTGGGTGCGTTGGCGCGCGCGAACTTCTGGTCCTTCGTCGCCTGCTCCTTCAACGCGGCGAGGCGGGCATCCGGGTCATCGGGCAGGCCGCTCTTCTCGCCTGAGATGTCCTCCATCATCTTCGTGAACTCGACGATCTTGTCGTCCATGAAGTCGCCGGCCTCCTCGGGCGGCACGCCCTCGTAGTCGCTCGCGAACTTGTCCATGACGTCCACCGCCAGGCGCTTGACGTTCTCCTCCATCTGCCGGCGCATCTCGCGCTCGATGGTCGCGGCGAACATCGCCAGGGCCGATGAGTCCTCCCCGGACATCGTCTTGATCCGTTCGATGAGTTCCTTGATGAGGGCCAGCCGTTCCTCGACGGGCAGATTGTTGAAGTCGTCGGTGAGCAGCACGAAGTCCATGACCTCGTCCATCGGGTCGTGCGCGATATCGGGCGGGGTGCGCGGGATCAGGGCCATCACGCCCATCGCGCCGCCCCCCAGCAAGATCAGCGCGAGGGCGAGCGCGCCGGTGCGCCGGACCCACCGCATGTCGGCATCGTGACGCGCCCGCTTCAAGAATCGCGTAAGCGTGACCGAGGCACGCTCCTTCGCAGGCTTGCGAGGCCGCACGTGCGTGCCCACCGCCATCGTGGTCTCATCCACCAGCGGCGTGAGCCCGTCAAAGGGCGATGTACCTTGTTGCTTGTTCATGGAAGCACTCCAATCGTCGGCGGAGGGGGCGGGGGGGGCTGTGTCTGCGCGCTGGGATCGAGCGTCAGCCAGTCGGCCCGCCAGTCGCCGAAGAAGACCGCGTTCTGGCTGTAGCGTCCGCCGGGGTGCCAGTTCTTGGCATCGGCCAGCACCGGGAAGTTGGGAGTCTGCTCGTAGTAGCGTGTCACCGTGCCCGATGGGTCGCGGTCGGCGTAGAACAGTTCGCGCAGGAGCATCAGTCCGCCCGCCCAGTACTCGTAACTGAACCCTGTCGCCCGCGCCGAATCGTCGTCAAAGTCCGATGGGCAGACGTAGGGGGCGTAGACGATCCAGTTGCCGCTCTCGTCGCGCTGGTTCGGGGGCGGGACATCGATGTAGTCCGTCAGCACCTCGAGCAACTGCGGATCGCCCGGCACCGTCGGCAGGTCGCCGTTATAGAACGGCATGACGTAAGGCAGGCGGTCCTTGTTCTGGTTCATGTACAACTGGAACGCGGTGCCGAAGCCACGCAGGTTCGTCAGGCACTTGAGCCGGCGCGAGGTCTCGCGGGCCTTGCCCAGCGCGGGCAGCAGCAACCCGATG
>CAYMWG010000339.1:0-3184 GCA_964393765.1 uncultured Phycisphaeraceae bacterium | reverse complement strand
CTCGAGGAGGCCTGCCGCGAGGACGACATGGAGCCGCACTGGCATGCGTTCCGGCTGAACGTGGTTGGCCCCACCATGCGGCGCGGCAAGGCTCTGATGATGGACGCCCTGGCGAAGGAGATCGGGGCCGCGGACGCGACGCAGGCGAGCAACATGCTCCAGACCGCCAAGAAGCGTTTCAAGCGGCTGCTGCGGGACGTCGTGAGCGAGACGGTCTCGGACCCGGGGGAGGTGGAGCAGGAGTTGGCGCTTCTGCGGACCAGCCTGGCGAAGTAGCAGGTCCGATGAATCAGAGTGACCGTACACCAATAGAACTTTTCTTGGAAGGCGTTAGCGTCTGGTATCGCACAATCACGGCTCTTCTCGGCTCTGGAGAAGCAAAACTCGGAAAATGACCCCCACCTCGCTGTGCAAGGGCTCGGTGGACACCGTGCGAGAAAATCAGGGTGGCCGGATTTGAACCGACGACCTGGTGGACCCAAACCACCCGCTCTACCAAACTGAGCTACACCCTGGAAGGGCAATGCTACGCGGGCGCACAGCCACTGTGTTTGCGTGCGGCGATGACAGGTCAGAGACAACTGTCGGGCAGAAATCACGGCCAGGATGGCCGTGCCACGTCAGCGGATCGGCACTTCCTGGAACATCAGGACCTTGGGCTTCTGGCCGAGTTGCGTGACATTGGAACGGTCCACCACCATGACGTAGCGCCGTGCGATACTGGGGATCATCGGGTCCGATGGCGCGAGGTTCTCGACATCCGACGGCTGGTAGCCGTGGATCAGGAACCAGACGCAGAACACGTCCGACCGGACGGTGATGCAGTTCATCGCGGCGCTCGCGATGGCGAGTTGCTCGTCGTAGTCGTTGGGGATCTCATCAGTTTCCAGCAGCGTGCCAGCAATGTTGGGAATGAGCGTCGCTTCGAGGGCTGTAGAGGGCTGACGAGGAGGCGTCGCGGAGGTGCCGTCTGCAAAGCGGTCGATGCTGTTGTCGTAGTTGCGCACCCCGCTCACGGGATCGTGATACCGCAGCGCCATGATCTCGCCAACCGACTTGAAGCCCGGTTGCTCGCGGATCGCGGCGATCCGAGTGGCGTTGAAACGCCCATCGACATCGGGATTGGCCGCGTCGTTCGTGTCGCGGAAGTCCATCCGCTCCGGAGCGCCGAACGCCGGTGCGGCGAGCGGGCGGGAGTGCAGCGTGGCCTTGTCGCGATAGCCAACGGCGGTCGCGGCGATATCGAACCGCTCGGTCGTGCGATTAAACAGGGGCGTCGTGGCCGGGGGCACGATCTTGCTCAGCCAACTGTTCGAGTTCAGCGGATCAACGGTGTCGTTCCACGGGTCGGGGGAGAGCATGGGGACCATGCGGAACACCGAGGCGGGAGTGGAGTTGATGTTGAGCGTGCCGCGGATCATGTCCAGCGGCCCGCCGTGGGCGCGGGTCCGCAGGACGGGCAGCGCAGCGGGGTTGGGGTCGGGGATAAAGCGATCGGTGGTGTTGATCGAGTCCACGATGTTGAAGGCGAGGGGGACGCCGCGACCGATGGGCTCGTCGTTTGCGAGCTCGAACGCCCCGCTGTTATCGATGTCGATGTAGGGCGAGAAGTCGTTGAGAACGACGTTGCCGCGGTCGAGGCGCGGGCGGATGCCCATCGGCGTGTCGCTGTGGCCAAGGTGGTACAGGGGGTCGGGCCGCATGGTGACGGGGTTGATGGCGGCGGGCGTGTAATAGTCGCACGAGAGCGCGAGCGCTTCGGCGAGGGTCATCCACGACTTCTCCAAGCCCTCCGCGCGAGTGAGCAATGTGCTCATCTGGAGGGGGTCGTAACTCGGCCCGATGCCCAATGGGAGCAGGAAGTCGCCCGCGCGCGAGAACAACTGCGGGTTGGTCCGGTTGCCCGACAGGTGGACCTGCACGGCCGTCTGGGAGAATGTGTCGCCGGACTGGTTCGCGAGCGCAGGATTTCCCGTTTTCGCGTCGGCCTCCTCGCCGATCTCCGGGTTGAGGATGGCGCCCGCGCCGGTCTGCGCGGAACTGAGATTGTCGAGCGTGGTCCGGCGCTCCGACTGCGTGTTGGCCTGGTAGTCCGAGCCGTCGCCGAGGCCGCCGGCCGGGCCGCCCTCACCCAGATTTTGGAGGTTCGCCGACACCGGATGGGCGTTGTCGCGCTTGATCTCGATAGCCCACGCAGGCATCGCGCCGCGGTGGTGCGTGTCATCGGTGGGGCGGCGGAACGCCTCCCACTTGGTGATGGAGAATCCGGTGTTGTCCTGGTCGTCGGTGGTGTTGCCGTCGGAATCATTGCCCGCAAACGTCGTGGGAATGAAAGTGACGCCCGCACCGGTTCGCGATGCCGATATCCCCCCGCCCGGCACAGTGGACGGGTCCTTGATGCGGTCGATGAGGATGTCATCTGTAGGGTCGGTCGAAGACGGGGCGCGGTACCACATGTAGGCCACAGCGCGCTGCTCGACGGAGGTACCCGGGCCGGTGGGGATGGCCTCCTGCTGGGGTTCGCCCGAGTTGCCGGCACCCACAGTCTGCTCGCCAAAAATATCGTTGAAGGGCATCGGCGAGCCATTGAAGGTGTCGGTCGAGCCGGGGCAGATGTTGAACGTCTCGCGATGCACCATCGGGATAGGCACCGGGGACATGCCGCGGCCCAACTGCGCTGTCGCCCAGAGGTCGAGGAAAGCCGGCGGGATCGTCGGGCCGCCGGTGACGGGGTAGACCGCGTTCTGCATACGCACCGCCACATCGGCGGGGTTCCTCAGATTGGTGACATAGAAGACGCGCGTGCCGAAAGCGGGGATGACGATGTCGTTGCCCGCGATCCCGGTGCCGTCGGCGTTGCGCTCGGCCAGCGCGAAGAACCGGTTCGCGTACTCGATGTAGTACTGCACCCGCCCGCCCTGGGAGATCAGGAGATCGCGGTCGAAGGGATTGGTGAGTTGGAACGCCAGAACCTCGAACAGGAAGTCCGCGTTGACTGGATCAACATTGTCATCGATCGTGATGGGTCCGAACACCTCCGGCAGCGGAGGCATCGGTCCCACATACCCGGCCGAATAATCATCATCCCCGGGAACCAGAGCACCAAACGGCGTATCCGAATACATCGCAAACCAGCCCACCTCGATGATGAAGGGTTGAGCCTCGATTCCGTAGATGTTCAGGC
>CAYMWG010000338.1:0-3220 GCA_964393765.1 uncultured Phycisphaeraceae bacterium | reverse complement strand
TTGCGAACGAGGCGATGAAGTGTCCGATGTTCTCGCAGGCCAGTCCGCCGATCGCATCGCGCGTCAGGCCCAGTTCGACCACGGCGCAAGGGCGACCCGAGATGTCTACAACGGCCCGAGCGAGGGACTCATCAAGTGGGGCATACGCACTTCCAAAGCGGGCGAAGCCACGGCGTTCGCCCAGCGCCTTGTCGATCGCGGCGCCCAGCGCGAGCGCACAGTCCTCGGCCGTGTGGTGGTCGTCCACAACAAGGTCTCCGCGGCACTCGAGCGTGATGTCCATTCGGGCATGGCGGCCAAGTGCGGTAAGCATGTGGTCGAGGAACCCGATGCCGGTGCGGATGTCGGTGTGGCCGTCGCCGTCGATGTTGAGGGATACGGTGATGTCCGTCTCGTGGGTCTTGCGCTGAAGTTCAGCGGTGCGAGGATTCATGGAAGCAGCGTCTCCAGTTGGGCGAGAGAGGTAAGGACGATCGCGGCGCCGGTCGACATCAGGGTGGCAGCGGCATTGCCGGTGTCGCCTGGTGCAGGGATTCCCAGCGGCACCACCGCCGCGGCGCGTGCCGCGACGATGTCGTCGGGCGTATCGCCAACGAGCCACGCGGACTTCACATCGAGCAGGTCAAGGGCGAGGCGAACAGGCGCGGGATCGGGCTTGGCGGTTGCGTCTTCCATGCACACGATGGCCTGGAAGAGGTCCGCGATCCCGAAGCGCCGAAGGAATCGCTCGCAGTCGGTCCGTGGCCGCCCGGTGACAATTCCCAGCCGTAACCCGCTTCGAGCTGCGAGCCGAGCCAGAATCGCCCGATCCGGAATCAGCGTCTCGGACTCTCGCAGTCCGAGCTGACCCTGCGTTCCCTGGTAGATGGACTCGAATCGCGCCGTGATATCTGCCAGCGTGGTGTTCGCGCCTCTACTCGCCACAAGTCGGTGGGTGAGAACCCAGTCGTTGTTCGCATCGCCCAATGACTTGGCCCGACTGATCTCGGCGGCGGTAAGGTCAACACCGAAGGACTGGGCGGTGAGCACGATCGTCCGCCTGTACGACGCGGACACGTCCGCCAGAACGCCGTCCATGTCCAGCAGTACGGCCTCCGGTCGAAGCGCCGCCCCCAGCCCCCGAGTGAGCCGTTCAAATGCGGCCTTATTGCCCGGGCAGGTGATCCGCAAGCAACAGTCCAGCTCCTTGCCCGCCGCAAACTTGCGTACACCGATCCCCAGCCCCGCCAGCGCGTTCCAGACCCACTCCCTGAGTTCGGAACTGTTAAACTCTGCAAGCACGAAGTTGGCCTGCGAGGGCTTGGGACGCGCACCGAGTACACGGAGAGTCTCGGCGAGTGCGCCCCGCTCTTCTCGCACCCGAGAGACCGCACGCTGCAGATTCGCAGGAGTTTGCTCCAGTGCGGATGCCGCCACCGCAAGACTCAGTGATGACACCGGATACGGCGACCCCATTGCCCGCATGGCTTGAATGATGCGGCGCGGGCCGATCGCATACCCGACGCGCAAGCCCGCCAGTCCGAACGCCTTGGAGAACGTCCGGACAACAACGGCATTCTGCAAGCCAAGGGCCGCCCGCGTCAGATCCTCGTCGGCGAACTCCGTGTAGGCCAGGTCCACAAGAATCCACGCCTCTGGCGCTGCCTTGGCCAGTTCCTCCAGATCGAGGGAAGAGGCAACGGCCCCGGTGGGGTTGTTTGGGGAGACCACTGCGACCATCGCGGTCCGACCGTCGATGGCCCCAAGAACTGCTTGGATCGGATAGTCGCCCTCCGGCCAAGGCACGCGGACAACTTCCGCACCCGCCAGAATCGCATCCCGCTCGATGATCTCAAAGGTCGGCACAGGCACAATGATCGTGCGCCCGGGCTCGAGGCACGCTCTGCAAGCCCGGTCGATCCCATCGTCCCCACCGGCCGTCACGAGCACACACGCAGGGTCCACTTGCATTCGCGCGGCCAGGATCTGTTCGAGTTGGGCCGTGCTTGGATACCTGCGAGCAATGTCCGGGCCGAACCCGACAAGGTGCTGCCATTGCAGCCCTTCCAGCCTCCAGCTCGGTCCTTCGTTCGCATCCAGGAACAGGTCGATGGGCCTACCGAGCACCGGCGGTGAATAGGCAATCACGTCAGTCGCACGGCGACTGAGCCGTGCAGAACCGCGCGTATCGGTCCCGGGCAGGATGTTCCGGCGGGTGGTCATGGGATGATCTGCGTAAGTTGGCTCACGACAATGTCCGTGCCGCCACGGGCCTTGATCTCCGGGATCAGCAGCGGCAACTGCTTCCGCGGCACAGCCGCCTTGACCGCGAACCCGGTTGCACCGTGCAAGGGCGAGATCGTCGGCTCACGCATGCACGGCAGAACCGAGATCACGGCCTCGAGCGACCCGGGGCCGACGTTGACTTCGAGCATGACGCGCCCGCGTGCTTCAAGCACAGAGCGAAGGAGCATCACGAGCCGGTCGATGGCCGACCGTGTGGCGGGGTCTTCGTATCCCCGGCGGCTCGCGTACAGCCGTGTCGAAGACGACATGAGTTCGGCGAAAACGACCAGTCCGTTCGCCCTGAGCGTGTCGCCGGAGGCGGCAATGTCCACGATACAGTCTGCGTCCTCCGGCGGGAACACCTCGGTTGCGCCATAGGACCGGACGAATCGCGCCTCGATGTTCGCCGTCACCATCCATGCTCGCGTGATGGCTTCGTACTCCGACGCGATTACCAGCGGGCGGTGCGGCAGCCGTCCATCGGTCAGCAGCCCGGCTGGGGCCGCCGCCACCAGTCGCACCGCATCCAGCCCGGTGTCGAGAACTTCAACCAGATCGGCGTCCAGTTCCTGCACCCAGTCTGCGCCAGCGAATCCCACATCGCGTGTGCCCGATGCGAGCATCTCAACCACATTCTGCGGCTTGAGAATCTTCGCTTCAATCCCAGGAAGGGATACGGATGGTCGATACCCGCGACTCCCCGCACGCACCTGGATGCCCGCGTCAGCGAGCAGCGTGAACACGCCCTCCTGCATCCTGCCCTTTGGCAACGCGAGTTCAAGTGGGACGTTGCCCAGGACTTGGTTGAAAGATTCGGTCGGCATGGTGACTCCCATGCCGGACCCGACCGCCGCCGAGCACTCCAAAAAGCACAAGACGCCGGCACGGGGCCGGCGTCGATGGATTGGCTGGAACTATCCGCAGCGCACCATCACCCGGCCATGCTGTGAGCATG
>CAYMWG010000337.1:0-3221 GCA_964393765.1 uncultured Phycisphaeraceae bacterium | reverse complement strand
GCGATTCCCCCTGCTGAAGAAAGCCAGCCGGGGACCGGCGGCGTACCCAAAGGCATCGATCAGGCAGCAAGCACCTACGGGCAGCCGGCAAACCAGGCGCTCAGGAACGCAAAGATGTCCTGCACGTTGACGGCCTGATCGTCGTTGAAATCGCTCGCCGGGTAAGCGCCGGTGAACCACACGGCGAGGAACGCGAAGATGTCGGGGACGGCGACGGCCTGGTTGCCGTCGTAGTCCGCCCGGCAGATGACCGTCAGCGTCGCTGTGTCGCTGGTCACGCTCCCGCAGTCGTTGGTAACGATGCAGTCGAACAGCACCCCGTCGTCGGCAAATGTCACGGGGTTCAGTGAGAGGCTTGCGGATGCCGCGCCGGCAACGGAGCCACCATTGGACAGCGGAAAGGTATCGCGACGCCATTGGTAGGTGAGGGGGCTGCCCAGGCCATCGGCAATAATGGAAATCGTGGCGATCTGGCCGGCTTGGACTGTCTGGCTCGCGAGCGGTTGTTGGGTGATGACGGGAGCGATGGGGCTCGTGTTCAGGAGCACCGAGACGTTTTCGCCGCCTACGTTCGCCACGGCCAGGTCGGGCCTGCCGTCGGCGTTGAAGTCGGCAGGTGGCACCAAGATGCCCCCGCCGCGTGCGTGCCACCGAGATCGACTTGGGGGGGCGATCTCGGTGCGGGCCTGACCCGGACCTGCGTCACGACAGCATCACGCGAACTCTGCGGCCTTCGCCTTTGGGGTCGCAAGGGGCGATGGGGGGGAGCCCCGTTGCGCAGCGAAGTCCGCAGGTACCAGGCCCCACCTGCCACTTCGCATGGGGGGGCGACGAGAAGCGGGCGCATGGTCGGCACCAGGCACCCAGATCATGCTGCTATGGTATCGGGCGGCGGAACATCACGCCGCGCGACGGCCGTTGCGGCGGCTCGTGAGAACCTCGATGGATTCGATCAGCAGCAGGTCCACAATCTCAAAGTCACCGTTGCGCTTGTAGACGACGGTGGTTCGCCCACCCGGCGCATACGACATCATCTCGGGGTGGTCAACCTTGATGAAACGGCCACCGGCCATTTGGAGCAGGAATGGTCGGAAGGGTGTGGTCTTGTGGGCCCGTTCGAGTTCCTTGGTCGTCATGGTCGCACACTTTACGCGATCCGATTGCAACACACAAGAGTGGTCTTGCGGGAGACTCAGCCCTTCCCCGGCTTCCACGCGCTCTTGAAGCCAGGCGTGCAGACAGGCACAGGTTGCGTCAAGACGCGGTCTTCAGGCCAAACTGCGAACCCGGGATGGGCAAGCCCATCGCCGCGGCATACAGAACGTCCGGGCATAGGTCAGCCCCGTTGGGCCAGACGATTGTGGAAAGGTCTGGCTCAACGCGAACGCGAGCGAAGTACGCCGCGTCGCTCAGGGGCTCGAAGACCCCGGTGAAGGACACCATTTGCGCGATATCAACCTCGCCCCGCTCGCCCGTGTGAAAACTCAGACGGAGCCGTGTGCCGCCAAGGGCTTCAACGTGTGTGACCTCTCGAAGCATGGCGTCATTGTAGAGGTTCAATGGGGTGGAGGGCCTGCTTGTTTCGCGCGAGCGCCCAGTTCGTCCGAAGTTCATCCTGATGCTGGGTGGCCCATTCGACGACGAGTCCTTGGACGCGGGGCGGCAGGCGTCCCTCCAGAGGCCTCAAGGTGTCGATGTCGAACGTAGCGATGTGTGGACCGTACTTCGCATGAAAGTACGGAGGCGGATGATCGTTGAAATACAGCGCGATGACGATGCCGAAGAACCGGCTGATCTCGGGCGTGCCTTACTTCGCCTTCCACGCGCTCTTGAAGCCCGTGATCGCGCTGGTCAACTTCTTCTCAAGGTCGGCATCGAGCGCCTTCTTCTGCGCCAGTTCGTCCCGCACCGGCTTCCCGGTCGTCGTGAAGTAATCGAGCAGCCCCTTCTCAAAGTCCGCGACGTTCCGCGTCGCCACATCGTCCATGAAGCCCTTGCCCGCGGCGTAGATCGAGATCACCTGATCCACGATGGTCATCGGCACATACTGCGGCTGCTTGAGCAACTCGACCATGCGCGCGCCGCGGTCGAGTTGCTTCTGCGTCGCCTTGTCGAGTTCCGTGCCGAGTTGCGCGAAGGCCTCGAGTTCGCGGTAACTCGCGAGGTCGAGTCGTAGCGAGCCGGCGATCTTCTTCATCGCCTTGACCTGCGCGTTGCCGCCCACGCGCGACACCGAGATGCCCACGTTCACCGCCGGGCGCACGCCCGCAAAGAACAACTCGGGCTCGAGGTAGATCTGCCCGTCGGTGATCGAGATCACGTTCGTCGGGATGTACGCCGAGACGTCGCCCTCCTGCGTCTCGATGATCGGCAGCGCCGTCAGCGAGCCGCCGCCGTTCTCGTCGCTGAGTTTCGTGGCGCGCTCCAGCAGGCGGGAGTGCAGATAGAACACGTCGCCGGGGTACGCCTCGCGCCCCGGCGGGCGGCGGAGCAGCAGCGAGAGTTGGCGGTACGCCACCGCCTGCTTCGAGAGATCGTCGTAGATGCATAGCGCGTGCTTGCACACGCCCGGCTTGCCATTCTTCCCCTGCCACATGAAGTACTCGCCCATCGAGCAGCCTGAGTAGGGCGCGATGTACTGCATCGGCGCGGGGTCCGCGGCCGAAGCGTTGACGATGATCGTGTACTCCAGCGCGCCGTATTTGCGGAGCGTCTGCACAACGCCCGCGACGGTCGATTCCTTCTGGCCCACGGCAACGTAGATGCACACCACCGCCTCGGGCGTGCCCCAGTACTGCTTCTGGTTGATGATGGTGTCGATCGCGACGGCGGTCTTGCCGGTCTTGCGGTCGCCGATGATCAGTTCGCGCTGGCCGCGACCGATGGGGATCATGGCGTCGATAGCCTTGATGCCCGTCTGCATCGGCTCGGTCACGGGCTGACGCTCGGCGATTCCCGGGGCGATGATGTCCACCTTGCGGAACTCGCTGGTCTGGATCGCCGGGCCGCTGTCGATGGGGCGGCCGAGCGGATCGACCACGCGCCCCAGGAGCGCCTCGCCGACGGGCACCTCCAGCAGACGGCCGGTGGCCTTGACGAGGTCGCCCTCCTTCACCGCAAGATAATCGCCGTAGATGACCGCGCCGACCGTGTCCTCTTCCAGGTTGAAGACCTGCCCCATCACCGCACCGTCGCTGGTCTGGAACTCGAGCATCTCCCCG
>CAYMWG010000336.1:0-3247 GCA_964393765.1 uncultured Phycisphaeraceae bacterium | reverse complement strand
GTCAGGAGGCCGTTGTTGCGGTCAAGTCGGCACCACCCTTGGGGCGGCCGGATTTCAGCCCCCAGATCATAGGTCGCGTGCCGGGTTTCTTCGCCGCTTGGAACCCGCATCCACTGCCCGATGCAACCTGCGCAAGCGGGGTTGGTACGCGGAATGCACGCGCGATCATTACCCTAGGATCGCTCGCTCGTAACCAACCGGAACGCATCCTTGCCGCGCTTTCAGGAACCGCCAATGCAGTCGCGAACCTTCTGCGTCCTTTCCTCATTCGCCCTTGCTCTGGCTGTGTGCTCGCCGAGCAACGCTCAGTCGTCTGCACCTACCCGCGATGCCGAAGTGACGGCCTACTGCGAGCATGTGGCAACACTGGCCAACCCGTTCTTTGAGGGGCGCGGCACGGGTTCCAAGGGGAACAACCTCGCGGCAGACTACCTCGAGTTCTACTACCGCAAGGCAGGGCTGCGGCCGGCGTTCCCTGCGGCCCCTTCCGGGTCCGAGGGGGCGGAGTTTACTTCGTACCGGCAGGATTTCACGGTCGGGCGCAGCACCGCGGTCATCACCGAGGTGATGTCGTATTTCGATCCGGCCATGAAGGCGCCGGTCACGAACTTGAGGGCGGGCACCGACTTCAACGCCCTGGCCGTTTCGGGGTCGGGGACCGTCCAGGGCAGCGTGGTCTTCGCCGGGTACTCCCTGACCAAGGGGCCGGACGGGTACAAGACCTACGCCGAGGATGAGTCGCTGGAGGGCAAGATCGCGATGGTCCTCCGCTTTGAGCCCATCGGCGGCGACGGCACCTCGCGCTTCGCGGAAGCGGGGGGGGGCGGGCCGAGGTGGAGCAATGCCGCAGCGCTGCGACCCAAGTTGCAGGCGGCGGTGGACCGCAAGGCCGCGGCGATCATCCTGGTGAACCCCCCGGGTGCCGATGACCCTCGCACCGACAACCTTGAGGACATCCACACCTCCGCGGGGTTTGGCCGCTCGCTGGGTATTCCGGTGGTGATGATGTCGCTGGCCGCGGCGGATGCGCTCGTCCGAGCCGGGGATGCCGACGGTCGCTCGCTCGAAGACCTCCGAAAACTCGCCGATGCCGAGGGCGGCCTGATCGAGTTGCCCGGCGCGACCGTCACGCTGGACATCTCGGTTGAAGAGATCCCCAAGCGGACGCAGAACCTGGGTGGCATCCTCCCCGGCCGCGGCGACCTCGCGGGCCAGTACATCGTGATGGGCGCGCACTACGACCACGTCGGCTATGGGCGCGATGGCGGCGCGAACCCCAACAACGTCGGCGAGATCCACCCCGGCGCGGACGACAACGCCTCGGGCACTTCCGGCGTGCTGATCGCGATGGACAAACTGACAAAAATCTACGAGGATGCGCCCGCCGACCAGCCCCTCCGCTCGATCCTCTTTATGCACTTCTCCGGCGAGGAGATCGGCCTGCTCGGCTCGCGCCACTTCGTCAAGAACTCGCCCTTCGACGCCAAGGACATCTACGCCATGATCAACATGGACATGATCGGCCGTCTGCGCGAGGGCAAGGTCGATATGAACGGCACGGGCACGGCCAAAGACTTCGACGCGATCCTCGATCCGCTCGTCGCCGAATCGGGTCTGAACGTCAAGAAACTCACAGGCGGGCAGGGGCCATCGGACCACCAGAGTTTCTACAACGGCGGCATTCCGGTGATCTTCTTCTTCACCGGCTTCCATGCTGACTATCACGCGCCCGGGGATGTCGCCTCGCTCGTCAACTGCGAGGGCGCGATGCAGGTGGTGGACCTGGGCGTGGAAATCGTCC
Source organism: uncultured Phycisphaeraceae bacterium (assembly GCA_964393765.1). Lineage (GTDB taxonomy): Bacteria > Planctomycetota > Phycisphaerae > Phycisphaerales > UBA1924 > JAHBXL01. The sequence goes on along the minus strand of CAYMWG010000336.1, from coordinate 1,446 downwards.
GCACGCTTGCCGCGCGCGAGGGCGACCTGGAGTTCCAGGAGACCGAGAGCACCTGGGGGCGCGAGGACCGTCCGACGAGTGCTGCTCAGCGCGATGTGGCGGTCGTTGCCAACGGCCCTGCCAACCCCGGCCCCTCGATGGCCGCGATGAAGATCCGCTTCGGCATCCGTCCGGCATACGGCGAGTCCGGGGACGGCATCATCGTCGAGGGCGTCGTCGAGGGCGGGAGCGCCGCCGCGGCGGGGATCAAGGCCGGCGATCGCCTGGTGAAGTGGAACGCGGACAAGATCACCGACATCCGTGCGTGGATGGGGATGATGGCCAAGCACAACCCCGGCGATGTGGTGGATGTCGCGGTGATGCGCGGGGGCGAGGAGCAGGTGATCAAGGTGACGCTGAAGGCGGCGGATGCGGGGGCGCGCTGAGGACCGGACCGGAAGGAACTCAGAGCGAGCAGAGCAAGCAGAGGACAGCAGAGAGATCGGAATGAAGCGTTTGTTGGGAGTTTTGCACGGTCTATTGCGCTACTAACGCCGCTGGATCAGTGACGGCTCAACATGTACAGTGTCGCAGGCACAGGATGACTCTCATGCCGGATGCGACAACAACGTCGAAGAAGGACAGCGCCCCCGAACCCTCGAAGAAGCCGAAGATTTCTTTGACTGGTAAGGGTCGAACACCGGACCCCGATCCCGATCAGGTGACGGGCGAGGCGACGGTTCGCGGCATCCTGCGGGGCAGGGCTCTGGCGCGCATGCGCAAGCCGACCAAGTAGCATGCGGCGGCTAGGCCCACACCGTCAAGACCCCCGCAAGGCCCGGTTTGGGCCTGGATTGTCCGCTGCCATCTCTGCTCGTCTCTGCTCACTCTGCTTCTCTGAGTTCCTCCGGATCGACCGCGCTCAGTACTTCAGCACGGAATGCGCATCGCCGTATTCCATGAGCCGCGCACGGCCTTGGAGCGCGACGAGTTCGATAAGCACCGTAATCCCCATGATCTTCGCGTTCATGTCGCTCACGAGGCGGCAGCACGCCTTCATCGTCCCGCCGGTGGCGAGCAGGTCATCAACAAGCAGGACGCGCTGGCCGGGGTCGATGGCATCGGTGTGGATCTCGAGCGAGTCGCTTCCGTACTCGAGTTCGTAACTCATCGAGGTGCGCTTGGAGGGCAGTTTGCCGGGCTTGCGGATGGGCACGAACCCGCACGAGAGCGCCTGCGCGATGGCGATCCCGAAGATGAACCCGCGCGACTCCGCGCCGATGACCAGGTCGATGCCCTTGCCGCGGTAAGGGTTGGCCATGAGTTCGACGCCCAGGGCGAGCGCGGCGGGATCGCGGAGCAAGGGCGTGAAGTCCTTGAAGATGATGCCGGGCTTTGGAAAGTCCTGCACATCACGGATGAGCGAGCGGATGCGTTCGAGTTGGTGCATGGGGCGGGGTTCCGTGG
>CAYMWG010000335.1:0-3251 GCA_964393765.1 uncultured Phycisphaeraceae bacterium | reverse complement strand
CCCCCCTCCCCATTTACCCAAGCACAAGGAAGTCACGACGTTCAACCCTTTGGGCGAGGTGCCGACGGGCACGCGACCCGCCGCAGGGCCGAGCGATGCTCTGCACCAGGACGAAGCACCGACCCTGATGCGTGCCCCAACGGCGACGGGCTTTCGCATCGGGCCGTACGAGGTCGAGCGCGAACTGGGCCGGGGCGGGATGGGCGTGGTGTATCTGGCCCACGACCCGCGCCTGGGCCGGAAGGTTGCGCTCAAGGGCATCACGGAGACGTTCGCGGCGGATGCCGAGTTGATGGCGCGCTTCCAGCGCGAGGCGCGGACGCTCGCGTCGCTCAATCACGCCCACATCGCGTCGATCTATGGCCTTGAAGAGCACATGGGCGCGACGTATCTCGTGCTCGAACTCGTCGAGGGTCCGACGCTGACTGATCGGCTGCGGGCGGGGGCGATGGGATGGGAGGATGCGTGTCGCATCGGCCTGCAGATGGCCCAGGCGCTGGAGGCGGCCCACCAGCGCGGGATCATCCACCGCGACCTGAAGCCCGCGAACGTGAAGTTCGCGCTCGATGGGGCGCTGAAGGTGTTGGACTTCGGGCTTGCCAAGCAGGCCCCGGGCGCGGAAGCAGCAGCGGGCGCTCCGGTGCAGGCGGACATCACCGTGCGGACCGAGGCCGGGGCGGTGATGGGCACGCCGGGATACATGAGCCCGGAGCAGGCACGCGGACAGCAGGTCGATCGGCGCTGCGACATCTGGGCGTTCGGGTGCATCCTCTACGAGTGCCTGACTGGGAAGCGCACCTACACCGGGCCGACGGCCACCGACGCGATCGCGGCGACGCTGATGCTCGACCCCGAGTGGTCGCACATCCCCGAGGGTACGCCCGCGCGGCTCGATACGCTGATCCGACACTGCCTTCGTAAGAATCTGGATGAGCGGCTGAGGGACATCGGCGAGGCCCGGCTGGAACTTGCCGGCCTGCTCGCGGGCATCGAGACGGCGGCGATCAAGACGCGGGTGTCGGCCCCCCCCGCCGCCGCGCCATCGGCGGGGAACCTGCCGCGGCAGATCACGAGTTTCGTGGGTCGCGAGGCGGAACTCGCAAGGCTGGCGCCGATGATCGTGGAATCGAGTCTGGTCACGCTCGCGGGGTCTGGCGGGTGCGGCAAGACGCGTCTTGCGGTCGAAGCGGCACGGGCAGCGGCGGACCGGTTCGCCGACGGCGTATGGCTGGTGGAACTCGCGGCACTCACCGACCCAGCGCTGGTGGTGCAGGCGTGCGCCGATGCGCTGGGAATCCGCGAGGAGGGCACCAAGGGGCTCGACGACCTTCTGCGAGACTGGCTGTCGAATCGCTCGTGCCTGATCGTACTGGACAACTGCGAGCATGTGCTCGAGGCCGCCGCGCGCCTGGCGGACACGATCGTGAGGAACTGCCGCAAGGTTCACATCCTGGCCACCAGCCGCGAGGCGCTGGGGATCGCCGGGGAGAGCACGTTCCGGGTGCCATCGCTCGCGACACCGGACAGCCGGTTTGCCGGAAACCCGGATGAACTTGGGAAGTTCGGCGCGGTGCAACTTCTGCTTGAGCGGGTGCGGGCGGTGGCGCCGGGCTTCACACTCACCGAGGCCAATGCGGGCGCGGTGGCACGCATCTGCCAGCGACTCGACGGCATCCCGCTGGCGATCGAACTCGTCGCAGCGCGGTTCAAGGCCATGACGCCCGACCAGATCGCCCAGCGGCTGGGCGAGGCGTTCAGGCTGCTCACGGGTGGAAGCCGAACCGCGCTGCCAAGGCAGCAGACGCTGCGTGCGCTGATCGACTGGAGTTACGGGCTGCTCGGGGAGAACGAGAAGGCGATGCTCCGGCGGCTGTCGGTGTTCGCCGGGGGCTGGCGGCTGGAGCCCGCCGAGCAGGTGTGCGCGGGGGACGCGATCGACGAGTTTGAGGTGGTCGATCTGCTCACGCACCTCGTCGACAAGTCGCTGGTGACCTTTGAGCCGGAGCGCGCCGGCGACGGTGCGGAGTCGGCGCGGTACCGGATGCTCGAAACCGTCCGCCAGTACAGCCGCGACAAGTTGCTGGAATCGGGCGAGGGCTCAGCGCTGCGCACCCGGCACCTGGACTATTACCTGAAGTTCTCCGAGGAGAGCGACAAGCACCTGCGTGGACCGGAGCAGGGCGTGTGGATCCGGCGGCTGGAGAGCGAGCATGACAACCTGCGCGCGGCATCGGAGTGGTGTACGGCCGAGGGGGGCGACGGGCAAATGGCATTGAGGCTGGGGGCTGCGCTGTTCCGCTACTGGTGGTCGCGCGGGTACCTCAGCGAGGGGCGGGCGCACATGCTCGGGGCGCTCGCGGCGGACACGGCGGCCGCGCCGACGCCGGTGCGGGCGATGGTTCTGCACGCCGCGGGCTGGAACGCGAAGATGCAGGGGGACCTCGTGGCCGCGCGTGCGTCGATGGAGCAGTCGATCGAGATCCGACGGATCATCGGCGACCGGGCGGGGCTGGCGGGGACGCTCAACGCGCTGGGGCTGGTGGCGCAGGCCCGCGGCGACCTTCAGGAGGCGGCGCGGATGTACGAGGAGGGGCTGGCGATCCAGCGCGAACTGGGCAACCAGCGCGGGATTGCGGGGATACTGCTGAACCTGGGCGTGCTGGCGCTGCACAACGGCGATGTCGACACCGCCGAGCAGCACTGGGCGGAATCGCTGGGGGTCTTCCGGGGCGCGGGGGACAAACTCTACACGGCGGGCATCTTGTGCAACCTCGGCAACGCCGCGATGAAGCGGGGGCAGTGCGAGCAGGCGCGGGAGCGATATGCCGAGAGTCTGCGCCTGTTCCGGGAGTATGGGTCGGCGGCGGATGTCGCGCTGGTGGTCGAAGGGCTCGCGGGGCTGGCGGCTTCGTGCGGGTTCCCGAGGCGGGCAGCGCGGCTGTACGGGGCAGCGGGAGCGATGCGGGACCGGGTGGGCGCGCCGATCGCGAGCGAGGACCGCGCGGAGCATGAGAAGCAGGTGGGCGCGGTGCGCCAGACCCTGGAGTCACAGGGTACGGGGAGTTTTGATGCGAACTGTGCGCGGGGGCGGGCGCTGGGCGATGAGGCCGCGGTGAGCGATGCGCTGGCGAGTTGGGTGGCGGATGTGGAGGGGTGAGGCGGGCGAACGCCCAAACGAGAAGAGCGGTTTGAAGTGCTGGTATGACCCAGCTACTTCTCGGCCTCTTTATTGGGTGCGGGCTGTTGGTTGA
>CAYMWG010000334.1:0-3257 GCA_964393765.1 uncultured Phycisphaeraceae bacterium | reverse complement strand
GGCGGCCGGGCGAGGGTTGAAGTTGTGGGCGATTGCGCCATGGAGTTGCGAGGTTGGGGCGGGCGGTGCAGAGGCGGGGCGTCACTCGCCGGAGGTATCCCGCTTGGGGGCGGGCTTGGACAGGGGGATGATCTTGCTCTTGCGCGTCGCGGCATCGGGCGCGGTGAGTTCGCCGGCCTTGGCGGGCTCGACAGCGGGACCGGCGAGATCGGGCTTGAAGACCTTCGCCGAGGCCTCATCCTCGGTGCTCGTCTCTGGGCGGTCGGCCATGCGCGTGGTGTTGCCCGCCTGCAGGATGGCCGCGCGGAGTCGGTCCTCCTCGGTGGCGAAGGCGGCCGCCAGCCCGCCCTGGGTGGTCAGGCCGTAGAGCGCGCCGACGACCTCTGAGTAGGAGAAGTCGAGGCCGGGCGCTGGATCCTCCGGGGTTTGACGTTGGGCGAGGTAGCGGATGAGGTCGAAGGCGTTGTCGGGGGATTCGCGCTCGATGGACTGGCCGGTGCGGGTGTTGGCGAAGCGGAGCCGCACCTTGGCGGTCGGGCTGTCGGCGTTGAAGACCAGGCGATCGGACCACAGGCTCACGAAGGTGGGCTTGACGAACCCGATGCCGTTCTCGGAGGGAGGGCCGAACAGGACGATTCGCGGCTCGCCCTGCTGGGTGACATAGATCATCGGCTCCTTGGCCATGACGCTCTCGACGATGAAGCGGGGCTGGCGCGGGTCGGGTCCGACGGAGGCGCGCCCGATGGTTGGGTCGCGGTGCGCGAGCAGGGTCTCGTAGGCGGCGATGCGCACTTCGAGTTCGGGCGCGTTGACAAGTTCGCGCATCGCGATGTTGATGTTCGGGTTTGCGGGCATGTCGGCGAGGAGGCCGATGGCCTCGACACGGAGCGCGGCGGGGGCGTTGCGCGCCAGTTCGATCAGCGGCGGAACGGAGCGGTGGTCGCCGAGTTTGGCACCGGCTTCGAGCGCGGCCATACGAGGGCCGATTTCGGGATAGTCGTACATGGGCAGGAGGAATGGCAGCGCGGTCTTGCCGACGGCCTGGAGGCACCAACTCAACTCCGCGCCCATCGCGGGGTTGGCCTTGAGTTCCTCGACATAGCGCTTGGCGAACTCCTGCGGGAAGGACTGGTCGACGCGGGTGTAGCGGAGGAGTTGCAGGAACTCGGCCGGGTCATCGCGAAAAACGGTCGGTACGGCGATGGTGACGCTCTGGTACTTCGCGCCCGCCGGCCCATCGGCACCCCGGCCGCGCGCGATGGGGTCCGTGTCGCCGGGGCCGCGGGGGAAGCGCGAGTTGATCGAACTGACGATGGTGCGGGCGCGCGAGTGCGACTCGTCGTCGAGCACCATCTGGAGTTTGAGCGGCTCGGTGACGGTGCCGCCGGCGAGTACGCGCCCGCGCGTGCGTGTGAGCCCGATCGAGTCGCCGGACGTGCCACCCGCAGGCTCGGAGAAGGGGTTGATGAAGATGGGGCCGCGAGCGGTGGCGAGTTGCCGGGTGCGGACGCCGCCGACGAGCGAGGGCGGGCCGAGGCGGAGATCGGTCGTCCACAGTGTGCCGCCCTCGAGGCTGGTGACGCTGGAGCCGGGGAGGGTCGAGACGTAGACGTCGAACTTGGTGCCGTCGGGTGTGCCGGGCGGGATGACCGCCTGCACCGTGACGATGGCGATGTTGGGCGAGCGGAGGAACTGCAGCGGCGTGACGCGCTCGAGGTCGCCGACGGCGGGTCCGCCCTTGCCGATACCGTTGCGCGCGACCTCGCGCTCCATGTTCCCGATGACCGCCTGCGGATACTCGCCGCCGCCGGTGCCGTCGAGGCCGACGACGATGCCCAGGCCGGAGATGAGCGTGGGCTCGGTGCCGCGGATCGCGGCCTCGGCGCCGATGGTGCCGCGGAGGATCGGGGGCACATCCTCGAGTTTGAGCGTGGACTGGGCGACCTGGCGCTTGGGCTGGCTGCACGCGGCCGCGCTGAGCAGAGCGAGGGCGAGTGCGGAGCGGCGGAGTGTCGTGATCGCGGCCTGGGTCATCGGGTGTCGCTCCGCGAGCGTTGGTGGAGAGCCTGTCATGTCAATGCGGAACATCTTTGCACTCGGATGCTGGAGGAAATGCGGATTGCGGATTTTGGAGTGGGGATTGGGGAGAGGAGGAATCGGGGCCGAGTTGATTTGCCTTGGCTCCGGACACGTCGAACCGCGCATCGTGTATACCTTACATATACTAAACTTCAAGACTGGAGAGCGTCAAACCAGTCCGCATTCTTGTGCATGGCCTGTCGGGTATTCGATCAGCCACAAGATCGTGGGGGTTTGGCAGCGCAGCGTCACAGAATCCACAATCAGTAGGGGCGTACGCCGATCGAGAGTGAAAGTTTTTTGTGCGCTACAAGTCGAGTGATTACAAGTCTTTGCAATCAAGCGACAGGCTTTGCATATTCTATACACAGGGTTTTGTGGTCTACTCCGGTTGCAGGCACGATAGGTAGCGGTATCCTGTTGCCAGCGGGCCAAGATGGCCCTCTCTTCCTTACACTTCCCCGGCCCCGCGAGACGGGCCGTCTCTCAACGTGTTTGCCTTGTGTTCACCCGCTTCCAGGCGCAGTTGCTCCGGAGTTGCGATCCATGCCCGTCCTGTGTGACACCCAGATCCGCGAGTTGATCTCGATCGAGCCGTTCGCGGAGGCGAAGAAGCGGCCGGGCCAGATCTCCTACGGGGTGTCGAGTTACGGCTACGACATCTGCGTGGGGAGCAAGTTCAAGATCTTCACCCCTACGCCGCGGACGGGCGGGATCACCGTGGTGGACCCGAAGAACTTCTCCCCCGACCTGTTTGTGGAGGTGGACTGCGCCGGTCGCGGCGACGCCACGGGGGACTTCGTGGTCATCCCGCCGAACAGTTTTGCGCTGTGCGAGACGGTGGAGTGGATCGAGGTGCCGCGCAACGTGCTGGTGATCTGCGTGGGCAAGAGCACCTATGCGCGGTGCGGGCTGATCGTGAACGTGACGCCCCTGGAGCCGGAGTGGCGCGGCAAAGTGACGCTGGAGATCAGCAACACGACGCCGCTGCCAGCGAAGGTGTACGCCAACGAGGGGATCGCGCAGTTGATTTTTCTGAAGGCGGACAGGGTGTGCGCGGTGAGTTACGCGGACAAGGGGGGGAAGTATCAGGACCAGAAGGGCTTGACGCTGCCGAAGGTGGACTAGGTCGGATGAGAAGAAGGCATCAAGGCATCAAGGCATGAGGCACCGAGGCA
>CAYMWG010000333.1:0-3259 GCA_964393765.1 uncultured Phycisphaeraceae bacterium | reverse complement strand
GCATCGGTCAAGCGCCACCCCGCCTGAACTGGCGCGTACCCCGCCGCGGCGGGGTCCGTGTTGGATCGCCGCGTCCAGCGCCCCCTACCGTTGGCCGGGTCCGGTAAGCACCCGGGCACAATGTTCGCCCCATTCGCAGCAACTCTACGGGAGCAGGCTTCATGGCCATCCGCATCGGCATCAACGGGTTCGGACGCATCGGCCGCCTGGTCTACCGCATGTGCTGCGAGCAGGGCATCGAGGTCGTGGCCGTCAACGATCTTGTTCCCGCCGATAATCTCGCGTACCTTCTGAAGTACGACACCATGCACGGGCGCTTCCGCATCAAGGGAGAGCCGGTCGCCATCGCCGCCACGGAAAACTCCTTCACCGTCAATGGCAAGGCCACCAAGACCACCGCCGAGAAGGACCCCGGCAAACTGCCATGGAAGGACTTGGGCGTCGATTACGTCCTGGAGGCCACCGGTCTCTTCACCGAGTACGACAAGGCTGCAGCGCACATCTCCGGCGGCGGGGCGAAGCGCGTCATCATCTCCGCCCCAACCAAGAGCGACGACAAGGTTCCCACGCTCTGCTTCCGGGTGAACGAGGAAAAGTACGACCCGTCGAAGCACACCGTGATCTCCAACGCGTCCTGCACCACCAACTGCCTCGCCCCCATCGCCAAGGTCCTGCATCAGGAGTTCGGCATCGAGGAAGGGCTGATGACCACCATCCACGCGGTGACGGCGACGCAGCCCACGCAGGACGGCCCGTCCAAGAAAGACTGGCGCGGCGGGCGCAACGGCTATATGAATATCATCCCCGCCAGCACCGGCGCCGCCAAGGCCGTCGCACTGTGCATTCCGGAACTCAAGGGCAGACTGACGGGCATGTCGTTCCGCGTGCCCACAGCGGACGTCTCCTGCGTCGATCTGACCTTCCGCACTGCCAAGCCAACCAGCCTGGAAGCGATCAACGACGCTATGAAAAAGTGGTCAGAGGGGGCGATGAAGAACGTGCTCGGCTACACCGATGAAGAGGTCGTTTCCAGCGACTTTATCAGCGACCGGCGGAGTTCGATCTTCGACTCCAAGGCCGGGATCCAACTCAACGATCGGTTCTTCAAGGTCGTGTCGTGGTACGACAACGAGTCGGGCTACTCCGCACGCTGCGTGGACATGATCCGCATGGTCGCGGAGCGCGATGGCGCGAAGTGACGGTGGCGGGAAAACAGCAAAGCACTCAAAACTCTGTGAGGTGTCCGCGGAGGTCGAGCACGGGCCTCATCAGTTTGACGCTTTGACCATTTGCTGATCTGCTGCTTTCTTCAGCGCACATCCCCGAAGTTCAACTCCAGGAACCGCGCGACATAATCCACGATGCTCGAGCACTCCGGTACCTCCGGGTTGCTCGTCGGCCCCATCGGCTCGAACCGCATGCCGCGGAATCGCAGAACGGCGTCTTCGAGCGTCAGGCCGTACTGGAGCGCGAGGCTGAACGCGCGGCAGAAGGCCTGGCACATGCCCGACATAGTCGAGCCTTCCTTCGCCATCTTGATGAATATCTCGCCGGGTCGCCCATCGGTGTGCAAACCGATGGTGAGGTACCCCTCGTGCCCACCCACGCAAAACTTGTGCGTCACCGATGACCGCGTTTCGGGCAGAACCTGTCGCATCGCCAGCATCTTCATCCCTCCGCCGGCCCCCGGGGCCGTTCGCTTCTCGCAGCAACTCTGCCCCGGTACCGGAGTCTCTAACTCCGAAACTGGGGACGTACACAACCAACCGCCGCTCGGGGCATTCCTGCCCAAGTGGCGAATCTTTTCGGCCGTCCGTGGCCCGCGGCGACAAGGAAAGCGTTGCATCGGGAATCCGACTCGCGGGCTCACCAGCGTACCGGACATGGGAATCTGTGGCAAGTCCGTCAAGGTTGTGCAAACGCCGCTTTGACCCGCAACGCCCATCGGGACAGCACTTCCAATGGTTATCCACAACGAGCCGTTGACCGGGCTTGGATAGGGGCTTCCAGTCTTCTTGCTTCCGGCACGGACTTTGCCGATACAGTACCGGGTCCAATGCAGCCATCTGCCGCTTCATCATGCGCTCCCTCATTCGGCTGGCCGGGCCGCAGAGGCTTCGCGCCCATCGGCGGCACGACACTGCTTGTGCTCGTGACAATGGTTCTGGCGACCGGCCAGCGGGACAGTCTGTCGGAACGGCAGTCGCCCGCCGAAACGCGGTGGGTCGATCCTGCGACTCAGCGGAGCACCCGGGTTTCGAGTGTACATCCCACCTCGCCCACCAAGCCGGTCGCGGCCAAGTTCGTTGGATTAGGCGGGGCGGGTGAGGGCGTTCAAGCACGAACCTTTGCGGAGGATGTCGCAACGGCCGCGTTCGCGCCGATTCTCATCCCCACGCTTCATCCGGTGCGAGTCGCGCTGATGAACCTGCCTCCTCCTTGAACGGCCTGATTGCGCCTCGCTCCAGCGCCCGGCGGACCTCCGTCCCGATCACCCACATTTCATGCACCGGTGATGCGCCCTGCGCGGCGGCTCTGACTCTCAGTCCGCCAAAATGGTCATCGCATCTGCCCGTCTCCTCACGAGGTCGTCACCGCTCAGGTGGCACCGCTCCAGAGAGAACGCCCATGCCCGCAGCATCGACCAAGCCCACCGGCATCCCCCTCATCGGTCCGGTCCTGAACTGGCTTATCGGATCGCGCAACGAGCGATTCGTCAAGAAGTACACCCAGCGCGTCACCGCCATCAACGCGCAGGAGGCGCAGATACGCCTGCTGAGCGATGGGCAACTCCGCGCCAAACTCTCCGAGTTCCGGGCCCGCGTCGATAAGGGGGAAAGGGCCGACGATTTGCTGGTGGACGCGTTCTCCGTGGCGCGCGAGGCGATGGACCGTTCCGTCGGGCTGCGCAACATCTTCAACCCACGCTTCGCCCCGCTCTTTGACGCATCGCGTCTCCCGCCCGCCGCGCGGGCCTTGTACGACCAGGTGCAAGCCGATATCGCGGCCCGCAAGACTCTGCTGCCCAAAACCTACGACCCCAAACTCGGCGTGCCGCAGGCCGACGTGCTCCCGGATGAGCAGGACGAGTTTCTGGGCTGCGCGGAGACAGTTGCGCCCTGGCTGCAGGTTGAGGTTCCGCCCGCGCTCTACGACGCGGTTCGCGACCTCTACACCAAGAGCAAGCCGCCCTTCCGCGCGCGCCCCTTTGATGTCCAACTCATCGGCGGCATGGTCCTCTCGGCGGGCAAGATCAGCG
>CAYMWG010000332.1:0-3287 GCA_964393765.1 uncultured Phycisphaeraceae bacterium | reverse complement strand
CCGCCACTCCACCTGCCGTCGCGCCGGATACCAAGCCCAAGCCCGCTGAAGTTCAGACCAGGATTGCCGAAGAAAACTACGACGAGCGCGGGCGGCGGGTGGTCTATGGCGAGCCGATGCCGCTGGCGTTCAAGAGCGCTCGCGTCGAGAGTGTCATCCCCTTCATCGTCGAGACCACCGGCAAGGTCGTGCTCCCGCAGCCGGATGTGCTCAGCCGCCCGATCACGGTGCTCAATGACCGCCCGATCCCGCGCGAGCGGGCGCTGGACCTTGTGTTCATGGCGCTCCAGCAGAACGGCATCGCCGTGGTCGAGACGCCCGACCTCATCATCCTGCGCGACATCGGCGAGATCGACCGGCAGGATGTCCCGGTGATCGGCCCGGACACCCCCCTCGCCGGGCGCACCGACTACGGCTCGATCGTCGAGAAAGTCTTCGCGCTGCACTATTCCTCGGCCGAGAGTCTGGGCGAGGTCATCAAGACCAACCTTCCCAGTTTCGCCAAACTCACGATCGACCCGCTCTCCAACCAGATCGCCGTCATGGCGCACATCGGCCTGCTCCAGCAGATCGAGCGCAAGGTCGAGTTCCTTGACCAACCCTCCGCCGCGTCGCTGCTCACGGAGACCTTTCACCTTCGCTACGCCGATGCCGAGCAGGTCGCCACCAATATCCGCGACCTCTTCGCACAGACCGCACGCACCGGCCAGCAGAACAACCAGAACCCTTTCCAGCAGTTGTTCCAGCAGCGGAGCGGCGGCGGGGGCACAGCGCAGCCGAGTGGCGGCCGGGGCGGCGCGGGGGCACAAGGCGGCAATCAGGGAGGAAATCGCGCCGGCGGGGGACAGGGCGGCCAGGACGCCGGAACCTCGCCCAGCGCCAACCTCCGCGTCACCGCGAACACCCAGCAGAACTCCGTCACCGTGCTTGGCGAGAAGCAGATTCTCGAGCAGATCAAGTCGCAGATCGTCGATGCCTGGGACCAGCCGGTGAAGCAGGAGACCGTCGCCCCGCGCATCTACGACCTCAAAAACTCCGACCCTATCAAGGTTCGCGATGCGCTGCGCGAACTCTTCGGCCAGCCCGGGAGCGGCGGCGGCTCGTCCACCTCGGGGGTGGGCCGACTGGCGGGCCAGTTCTCCTTCGAGGCGCTCCCCGAGCAATCACGTCTGATCGTCGTCAGCAAATCCCCCGACAACCTCGACGCGATCGACAAACTCGTCGTCGAGTTGGACCAGCCGCAGACCGCAGGCCTGCCCCGGATCGTCGAACTCAAGCACGCGACCGCCGAGGAACTCGCCGAGCAACTCAACACGCTGCTCTCGCAGGAGGGCACGCTCGCCCAGATCCCGCGGCAAGAGACGGGCCTGACGGAGGGCTCCGCCGGCGCATCGCCCTTCGCCTCCGACCAGGACACGACCGCGAACACCCAGCAGGCCGCGACCGCCGGGACCATGCAGTTCTGGTGGCAGCGGGCCCGCCCACCGACCACCAGCGCGGGCTCCTCCAACCTTGTCGCCAAGATCCGTCTCGTGCCCGTGTGGCGGCAGAATGCCCTGATGATCCTCTCCCCACCGGAATACTCGCAGGCGGTCGTGGACCTGATCGCCCAACTCGACCGGCCCGGCCGCCAGGTGCTGCTCAAGGCCGTCATCGCCGAGATCAGCCTCGACGATGCCACCGCGCTGGGCCTGCGCTGGTCCAACGCGCCCATCACCCCCACCAACGCCGACAACAGCATCTCGCTGGGCGCGAACACCGCGGGCAGCGACGCCGGCGGCATCGTCACCGGCACCAAGAACGACCTGCTCCCGGGGCTTTTCGATACCTCCGTGCTCAACGTCGGCGTGAACCTCAACCTGCTGCTCCAGGCGCTGGCGCAGAAGACCGGCGTCAACATCCTCTCCGAGCCGCGCATCTTCACCAGCGACAACCAGGAGGCCGAGTTCTTCGCCGGTCAGGATGTCCCGTTCATCACCGACTCGCAGACCACCGACAACGGCGCGCTGACCCAGAGTTTCGACTACCGCGCGGTGGGCCTCGCGCTCCGCGTGCGCCCGCGCATCACGCCCAAGCGCGATGTGGACCTCCGCATCAACCTCGAACTCTCAAGCCTCCAGCCCAACCAGACGCTCTTTGGCGGGTTCATTGTCGATCGGCGCGAGACGACCACGCACCTCATCGTCAAGGACGGGCAGACCGTGGTGGTCTCGGGCATCCTGCGTTCCGAGGACTCCGACATCCTCCGCAAGGTGCCGATCCTGGGCGACATCCCGCTCATCGGCCTGCTCTTTCAGTCTACCGAGCGGACCAAGTCGAGCACCGAGATCGTCGCGTTCATCACGCCCATCGTGATCGAGAACCCCGAAGAGACCGACGCTGCAACCCAGCCCGACCGCGACCGCCTCGAGGAACTCCGCAAGGAACTCGGCAAGGAACCGCCCAAAGGCCCCGACCCCGATTCCGAGGTCGTCCCCGCGCCGATCGGCGGCCAGCCGGGCAGCGCAGCGCCGGGCACTCCGCCCAGGCCCGCAAAGCGGAAGACCGTTGAGCCCCGCTACGGCTACGAGCCCTGATCTACCGTTGCCGTATCTTCACGTCGCCGTTCATCCGAGTTTGCACACTGTGCGCGGTGCTTGCCGCGACCACGCTTGGCGGCGCCTGCACAAGCACTCCCCTTGGTCCGCGACCCGGTCCGGTGTACAGCACCTCCGGCACCACGCGCGACCCTGTTCCGGGACCTTCACCCTCCGCGCACACGCAGGCCGGCGCGGCGTGGCTCCGCTCGCGACCCATGCTCGAACTCGGCGAGATCGAGTACGATGGGCTTACGCTCCCGCTTATCTCACCGGATGCAAGGTTCATCGCCACACAGGTGGGCCATGCGCCTTCGTGGGAAACCGTGCTGGCAGGTGCGGATGCACCGGCCCCATCGACGAACATCCGCGTCCTGCGGATTGATGACGCCGCGCCCACACGGCTTGCCCACACCATCACGCTCCCGCATGGCCTGCTCCTGGGGCGCGCGGCCTCGAATGAGGGCTTCCTGGTCGAGCAGGCGGGAGACTCAAGACGCATCGGCCTGGCAGGCTGGGAAACCGGCGCTATCCGCTGGTTGACCGAAGAAGGCGCGTGCTGTGCCTTCGCAACGCTGGGTCCCCTGGGGGAGTTGGCGTATTGTCGGCGAGCAAGCCCGACGGGCCGTTGGACACTCGTGTACCGGGATGCGGAGGGGAACGAGTCCGGCGCTTCGCTCACAGATTCGTCGGTGGTGTTCCCCCTCATCT